>CANMNM010000015.1 GCA_947499275.1 Actinomycetota bacterium
CGACGTTGATTTCCGCTCAGACCGGCCGAAAGTTTCGTGAACTATCCGCAGTTAGTGCTGGCGTGCGTGATGTCCGCGAAGTGATCGAGAAGGCTCGTGAGGATTCAAGCCTGCACGGAACTGAAACAGTTCTTTTCATTGACGAGGTGCATCGATTCAATAAAGCCCAACAGGACGCATTGCTTCCCGCGGTTGAAAATGGATGGGTGACTCTAGTCGCGGCCACCACGGAGAACCCAAGTTTCTCGGTCGTCTCTCCTTTACTCTCGAGAAGTGTAGTCGTGAAGTTAGAACCCCTCGACCAGGTCTCACTTCGAACGGTGTTGATCCAAGCAATGGAAAGCGAACGAGGCCTTGGCGCAAGCGTCACGGCGAGCGACTCCGCAACCCAGGCACTCATTGACGCGAGTAGTGGTGATGCTCGTAGGGCATTGACAGCCCTCGAGGCGGCAGCAAATGCGACCATGGCGCGCTCAAGTCGAGAAATCTCTGTCGAAGATGTTGAAAATGCAATAAATGTGGTAGCAATTGCCTACGACAAAGACGGAGACACCCATTACGACGTCATCAGTGCATTCATCAAGAGTGTCCGGGGGAGCGACCCTGATGCTGCACTGCACTATCTCGCCCGAATGTTGCACGCAGGTGAAGACCCGCGTTTCATCGCAAGAAGACTCATGATTTTAGCCAGTGAAGATATTGGTCTAGCGGCTTCCCAAGTGTTGCTAACGGCAGTTGCGGCAGCGCAGTCGGTGCAGTTGGTCGGAATGCCCGAGGCGCAAATCATTCTGGCGCACGCAACTCTGGAGGCGGCGCTTGCGCCTAAGTCCAACAGTGTCGTTACTGCGATAGGTGCGGCCATGTCCGATGTACAGCAGGGTCGGGTGGGAAGCGTCCCACTGCACTTACGGGATTCTCACTATCCGGGGGCATCCCAGTTGGGCCATGGAACAAGTTACGTGTATCCACACGATGAAAATAGCGGAGTAGCCCAGCAGTCGTATTTGCCGGAGGAATTAGCGGACTCGAACTACTATCGGCCTACTCACCGCGGTGCGGAGGATCGCCTTGGGGCCGTGGCAGATCGGCTTCGAAAGCTCCGTAAAGGTGAATCGCTAGACTGAACTATGCGCAGAATGGTCTGGGTCTCTTTGGGGGCCGTTGGTGGAATCCTTGCCTATCGAAAATTGGAAGAGCTGGCAAATGAGTCCATGAACAAAGGGCTGGTTCTCACACTGATGGACGCAGGAACTTCTGCTCGGGTATTCGCTGCCGGTGTAGGTGAACAGGTTTCTAAAATACGGCAATCTACTCAACCCACACAACCGGCCCAACACGACTCTCTAACCCCGTAATCGCACTCAAGGAGTAAAAACAATGGATTCCGCGCAAATTCGGACTCGGTTTCTCACGTTTTTTGCGGAACGTGGACATGAAATCGTTCCTTCGGCATCCCTTCTCCTGGACGACCCAACGCTGCTTTTTGTTAATGCAGGAATGGTGCCATTTAAACCATACTTCTTGGGCGAAGCCCCTGCGCCATATTTGCGCGCAACGAGTGTTCAAAAAGTCGTTCGAACCCTCGACATTGAGGAAGTCGGCAAAACCACCCGACACGCGTCTTTTTTTCAAATGGCTGGAAACTTTTCATTCGGTGACTATTTCAAGGAAGAAGCGATTCCGCTCGCATGGGAATTGCTCACATCCTCGATTAACGATGGTGGTTACGGTTTTGATCCCGTGCGTCTGTGGGTCACGGTGTATCAGGATGATGACGAAGGCGAAGCCATTTGGCGAGATGTCGTCGGTGTTCCACCAGAGCGGATCCAGCGTCGTGGGATGGATGACAACTACTGGTCAATGGGAGTTCCCGGACCATGCGGACCCTGCTCGGAGATCTACTACGACCGTGGCCCCGAGTTTGGGGCCGAAGGTGGTCCGATTGCCGATGAAAATCGATACCTCGAGGTGTGGAATCTGGTCTTCATGCAATTTGAGCGGGGCGAAGGTTCGGGCAAAGACGACTTTCCCATCTTGGGCCCGTTGCCCGCTGCCAGTATCGATACGGGCATGGGTCTTGAACGCATGGCTGCGATCTTGCAAGGGGTCGACAACATTTATGAAATCGATACCACACGTGGAATTTTAGATTGCGCTTCGACACTCTCAGGGGCGGATTATGGAATCAGCGAGAAACATGACATTGCATTGCGCGTGGTAGCTGATCACTCACGAACAGTTATATTTTTGATCTCCGACGGAGTAATCCCCGGCAATGAAGGACGTGGATATGTCCTGCGACGTCTGATGCGCCGGATTATTCGAAATATGCGCATCCTGGGCGCGACTGGGCCCACCCTCCGAACATTGTGTGAGTCAGCCATTTCGGTTATGGCACCCCAATACCCCGAACTCAATGACTCACGCGAACGGATTCTCAGTATTGCAATGGGTGAAGAAAACGCTTTCGCTCAAACATTGATTACCGGAAATGTTTTGTTTGATACAGCAGCTAGTGAAACTAAGAGAATTGGTAGTTCAATGATTTCGGGTGAAAAAGCCTTCGCGCTACATGACACTTACGGTTTTCCGATTGATTTGACGATGGAAATGGCAGCCGAGGCCGGGCTCACCGTTGACCGGGATCGCTTTTCTGTCCTCATGAAAGAGCAACGTGATCGGGCGAAAGCTGACTCCGTTGCCCGCAAAAGTGATTTCGCTGCAACGACCGCCTATAAAGAGATTTTGACAGTCGGGGGCAGCGCCGAATTCACCGGATACTTGGAGAGCGTTAGCGAGGCGCAGATCACGGGACTGGTGATTGATGGAACTTCGGTTCTCGCTGCGCGTGTTGGTGACAACGTTGAAGTTATTCTGAGCCGCACCCCATTTTACGCCGAATCAGGTGGTCAACTAGGGGATCACGGTGTGATCACTTCGGTAACGGGACAATCTCGGATCGAGGTCTATGACGTACAAACTCCTGTCCCAGGCCTAGTCCTGCATCGCGGTCGGGTAGTCGATGGCGAATGCAGGGTCGGTGAATCAGTTATAGGCGCAGTTGATATTGCGCGACGAAAGGCAATCTCACGGGCCCACACGGCCACCCACATGGTGCATCGTGCATTTCGGGAAAGACTTGGGGAAACTGCGACTCAAATGGGGTCAGAGAATTCCCCCGGCCGATTCCGCTTTGACTTTCCGAGTCCGGAAGCCGTTTCACCGTCGGTGTTGCGAGACGTCGAGCAATACGTCAACTCAATGCTGATCGAGGACCTGGCAGTGAGTGCAAACTTGATGTCCCAGCAGCAAGCACTAAACATGGGAGCCATGGCTCTGTTCGGCGAAAAATATGGCAATGAAGTCCGAGTTGTTTCTGTAGGCGATTGGGCTCACGAGCTGTGTGGTGGAACACATGCGCAGCGAACAGGGGCACTGGGCTTGGTGTACTTCGTGGGAGAGGGCTCCGTCGGTGCCGGCGTCAGACGAGTAGAAGCACTCGTGGGTTCAGACGCTTATCAGTTCGCAGCCAATGAGCATGTTTTAGTTAACAAGCTCACCACGATGCTTAAGGTTCCGGCTGATCAACTCGCTGATCGACTCGAATCAACGATAGCCGCGTTGAAGGTGGCTGAAAAGGAAATAGCGGAGTTTAAACGCTCAAACTTGCTCAAGGATGCTAGCAGTATCGTAGGGGATCCGGTTCGGTGCGGTGATGTTGATCTTTGGGTTTTTGCGGCGCCTGATGGTACCGATGCTAATAGTCTCCGAGAGTTGGCTCAGCAAGCAATCTCACGTGGAAAAAACGACTCGAAGGCTATAGCTTTCGGAACTCTCACCATGGATGGAAAAGTTTCTGCAGTCATCGCTGTTAATGACCTGGGAGTCCAGCGTGGGTTGTCAGCGCAAGAATTATTGCGATTGGCGTTAACACACATTGAGGGCAAGGGCGGTGGCAAAGAAGCTTTCGCCCAAGGCGCAGGCACAAACGCCGCGGCACTGCCAGCAGCGATCTCAAGCATTGAAGCGGCGTTGGTCGCGCATAAATAATGGCCCGGATTAATCAGCGGCGTCTCGCATTTGATGTCGGTACGGTGCGTATCGGGGTAGCAACGACTGACTTTGATGCAATTTTGGCTTCACCACAGACCGCAATTGGCGGGGGCGATCAATCGATCACGTCGGCTCTGGCACTTATTCACGAGTATGAACCATGTGAGATTGTTGTTGGTCTACCGAACAACTTGAAAGGCAACGACACGGCCTCTACAGAAAATGCTCGGGAATGGGCGCGCCAACTAGCCCTTGTTTCATCAATTCCAATTATTCTGTTTGACGAGAGATTAACCACAATTCAAGCTACGGGAGCCTTGCGAGCCGGCGGAATGAACACAAAACAAATGCGCGACAAAGTGGATAGTGCTGCCGCCGCAATATTCTTGCAGGCCTATATCGACGGGTTGGCTCAAATGAAAGGCTCAAGCTAGTGACGTTTCTGAATGAGGTTCTTAGCGACGAGCAACTTCCGCCCTCACGCAATGCAAATAGCTGGAGCAAGCGTGTAGTGATCGGCGCATGTTCAATCGCAGCCTTTGCGATCATTTATGGAATTTACGCAATTTTTGGTGGAGGAAGTGAGATAAACGACTACACGGGTTCGGGGACCGGTAGCGTGAACATTACGGTCAGCAGGGGTGAGAGTCTCACCAAAATAGGTAGCACACTGCAGGGTGCCGATGTAGTCAAATCAATTGAGAGTTTTACTGATGCTGCAGCTAACAATAAGGCCAGTGCAACTATCGGTCCGGGTATTTACACGATGAAGACGCAAATGAGTGGAGAGTCTGCCCTCCTTTTGATGTTGGACCCGGCGTCACGTGCTGCATCTCGATTGGTTTTACCGGAGGGTTTGCGTCTTGATGAAACAGTTGAATTATCGGCGAGTGCCAGCGGGCTCCCCGCAATTGATTTTGAAGAGGTGTTGGCTAATCCCGACGCACTTGCTTTACCGAGTTGGGCAGAGAGCAGGCCTGAAGGATTCATGTTTCCGGCCACCTATGACCTGGTAGGTGACGAGAATGCGGAGGGAATCCTGATATCGCTGGTCAAGCGTTTCAAGCAATCCGCGTCCAGTATTGATCTCGAAGTGCGTGCGGCCCAGCTTGGTCGCAGTCCCTACGAGATCCTGACGGTGGCATCGCTTTTGGAGGGTGAAGTTATCCCCGAGGACTTCTCGAAAGTCGCAGCCGTGGTGTACAACCGACTGGAAGCCAAGATGCCGTTGCAGTTCGACTCGACGGTCAGCTACGCATTGGGACTCGATGAATTGCAACTTTCCGCAGATCAATTGGACGCGGATTCGCCCTACAACACTTACAAGGTAATCGGGCTCCCACCTACCCCGATAAATTCACCGGGTGAAGCGGCACTTGAAGCCGCGCTATCACCGGCTAAGGGTCAATGGCTGTATTTCGTTACCGTGAATCCCGATACGGGGGAAACGAAGTTTGCTAGGTCGTACGAGAAATTTCTGAAGTTGAAAGCCGAGTATCAAGCCTTTTTGGATGCACAATGATTTGCTTGCTATGACATTGAAAGCGGCCGTCCTTGGTTCACCGATTTCACATTCACTCTCGCCAACTTTGCACCGTGCGGCGTACGCCGCACTCGGTTTAGATATCGAATACACGGCGATTGACACACCCACGGAACTGCTCGCACAGCGCATTGGTCAATTAGACGACAACTCATTGGGGTATTCGCTCACCATGCCCTTGAAACGTGATGTTCTTGCCCTGGTTGACCAAAAATCGCCACTTGTCATTCAAACAGGCTGTGCTAATACTGTTTTTCGTAATGGAAAGCAGAAATGGGCTCTTGAAAATACGGACGTCTTTGGAATCGTGCAAACAATCAAGCATGCTGGGCTCGGGACCCTTGAATCAGCCTGCATCATTGGCTCGGGTGCAACGGCGAGCAGCGCATTGAGTGCACTTGCCGAGCTGGGGGTGCTGGAGATTACCTGTTATGGACGCAACCGGGAAGCTTTCTCTCTGCTTCGTGCCCAGAGTAATTCGCTCGGGGTTGATTTGCGGTCGGTGAACTTAAACGATCATGTGGTGTTGGCGGGGGATATTGTGATCAGCACTGTTCCCGGAGCTGCGCAAAAGCAGATTATTGAGCGGATTGCCTTGGATCAAAGCCTCGCTGCGCTCCTAGATATCGCCTACAACCCGTGGCCGAGTGAGCTGGCAGGGTACTGGACCACCCATCAAGGCGGGAGCGTTTTGAGCGGTGTCGATATGTTGCTGTGGCAGGCGTGTGCCCAAGTTGAGCTTTTCACTGGAGAAAAGGCACCCGTTGAAGCGATGCGGGCAGCATTGCCAAATGAGTTTTCCACAGCCTGAATATCGACTTTGGGAAGCAGTCTTTTGTCAATGAGAATTCTCAGATGGTCACATTCGGTTCGGCTGCCTATTGTGCAACGTGGATCTGGTTTGCTGTAACTGCTTTACTGTTAGCCAAAATTGACTTTCGCGAGCATCGATTGCCCAATTCACTAGTTGCGGTCTCGTTTCTTGGGGGCCTCATCGGCTTTTGCCTGGTGGCGCTGACTTATGGTGACTTGCGCATACTCGCAATGGCGACTGCTGGATCTTTTCTTGCGTCTTTGGGCTATTTGGTCATCCACCTGCTGGGAGGCATGGGGATGGGAGATGTCAAATACGCCGCGGTTGTAGGGCTGTACCTTGGATCCCTCGGTTGGACCTATATCTACCTTGGCTCTTTGATCTCATTCGCTGGTGCCGGTTTATGGGTGCTGCCACTCATCTTCAGCAGTCGAAAGAGCCGCAATGTGCCATTTGGCCCCTTCATGGCCTTGGGTGTTCTTGCAGCGGGACTAATTGCTGCAGGTGTGAGCGCAGCAGCGTAGTTCCGATCTGACAGTATTGCGCCATGGTGTCTCGACTGCGATGGTTAACGGCTGGTGAATCACATGGGCCGGCATTGACGGCCATCATCGAGGGGATGCCCGCTTCATTCCACATCACAACAGCTGACCTGGATCGGGATCTGGCCCGTCGAAGGCTCGGTACGGGTCGCGGCGCCCGGATGAAATTTGAGAGAGACGATGTCAGATTCCTCGGTGGGGTTCGACATGGCCAGACTTTGGGCGGTCCAATTGCGATAGAGATTGGGAATACCGAGTGGCCGAAATGGGAAGCGGTCATGAGCCCGGAGCCGGTTGACCAAGATGTTTTGGACGCACTAGCTCGCAACGCACCACTGACTAGGCCTAGGCCAGGACATGCTGATCTGGCGGGAATGCAAAAATATGACTTTTCCGATGCTCGGCCAGTCTTGGAGCGGGCAAGTGCCCGCGAAACTGCTGCCAGAGTCGCATTGGGGGCCGTGGCCCGCGCTTTCCTCGCACAGGTTGTCGGGATCACTCTGGTGAGCCATGTGGTTCGAATCGGATCCGTGGTTTATACGGGTCCCGCACCAACACCCGATCAAATGGATGTCATTGACGCAAGCCCCGTTCGATGCGTTGATCCACAGACAAGTTCACTCATGGAAGCTGAAATTGGTGCAGCTCATCGCGACGGGGATACTCTGGGCGGGGTAGTTGAGGTGGTTGCTGTTGGTTTGCCACCCGGCTTAGGAAGCTACACCCACTGGGATCGCCGACTCGACTCCAAGTTGGCCGCGGCCCTCATGGGAATTCAGGCAATAAAAGGAGTTGAAGTCGGTGATGGTTTTGATATCGCCGCGGTTCGAGGGTCATTAGCCCAAGATGAAATTTTCGCCGATGGCGATCAAGTTCGTCGCGGTTCAGGAAAGTCCGGAGGCACTGAGGGCGGGATGAGCACGGGGGAAATGCTTCGTGTCCGCGCCGCGATGAAACCGATTTCGACAATTCCTCGAGCCTTACAGACAATTGACACCGCAACCGGTGAAGCGGCAATCGCTATCAACCAGCGATCCGACGTGTGTGCGGTCCCCGCCGCTGGAATTGTTGCAGAGGCCATGGTGGCGCTCGTTCTCGCGGAAGCAATATTGGATAAATTTGGTGGGGACTCCCTGGGTGAATGTCAACGCAATATTGCGAGTTACCTAGAGAATCTCGCGATTAAAATCGCCCCATTGGTGAAATAGGTTTCCTGTGACCCCACGAGCAATTCTCATTGGTGCGCCGGGTGCTGGAAAAACCACCGTGGGCGAAATCCTCGCGCGTGGACTTGGTTGTGCTTTTGCCGACTCAGATCAACTTGTTGTGGCTGAAAATGGCCAGAGTGTGGCTGACATTTTTGTCAATCTAGGAGAACCGTTTTTTCGTCAATGTGAATCAAAAGCAATTACTCGAGCACTTGGCGGGTTTGATGGCGTCTTATCTTTGGGTGGTGGGGCTGTAATGGACATGAACACCGCGAAGGAGCTCACGGCGAGTAATTCGCCAATTATTTGGCTTGAAGTAAGCAGTTCCGTGGCGTTTCGTCGGGCTGGACTTTCGGCACCTCGTCCGCTACTTGTGGGAAATGTGAGGGCAAATCTTGTTTCGTTGTTAGAAACTCGAACCCCCGTTTATGCAAGCCTTGCCACGCATCGAATTGATGCAAACACACTTGACGCGCAACAACTTGCCCAGCAGATCTCTGACCTACTCACGAACGGTGTCTCATGCTAAGTATTTCAGTTAACGCGGAACACGGTTACGACGTTCATATTGGACGTGGACTTCTTGGTGAGTTGAACGAAGCAGTATCAACCGCTACTCGAGTTGGGATTATTTATCCGGTCGCACTTCGAGTGAGTGCTGAATCCCTTCAAGTCGAATTGGAAAGCTCGGGTCGACGAGTTGTCTTGATCGAAGTCCCTGAAGCCGAGGATTCCAAAACTGCAGCCGTCCTTGAATATTGTTGGAACGCACTTGGCGCTTCTGAATTTACGCGTTCAGACATGATTATTGGCTTGGGTGGGGGAGCCACAACGGATCTCGCCGGGTTTGTTGCTGCTACCTGGTTGAGGGGAATCAAGTGGATTGCGGTGCCAACGACTTTGCTCGGAATGGTTGATGCGGCCGTCGGTGGTAAAACGGGTATAAATACAGATGCTGGCAAGAATCTTGTTGGCGCATTCCACAGTCCAAGCTTGGTGGTAATTGACGTCAACACTCTCAGCTCACTGCCAGAAAATGACTTGCGCGCAGGACTGGCCGAGGTAGCCAAAGTCGGCTTGACAAGTGATCCCAGCATTTTGGAAACAATTTTGACCGAGCGTGATAACTGTTTCGACCCCGAGCAGGAAATTGTCACCTCACTTATTGAGCGGGCGATCGCGGTAAAAGCAGCAGTAGTCTCTCGTGATTTCACCGAGCAGGGTGGTCCCGATTTGGGCCGTGAAGTGCTCAATTACGGGCACACATTCGGGCATGCGGTCGAGAAGTGCGAGAATTATCGTTGGCGCCACGGTGCTGCCGTATCAGTGGGAATTGTGTTCGTGGCCGAGTTAGCCAATATCGCTGGCCGTTTGTCCGACACAGATTTGCAACTGCACCGGGATGTCCTTGAAGTGATCGGCCTTCCCACTACCTACCCGGCTGGGCGCTGGGATTCGTTGCTCTCGAGCATGAAGGTGGACAAAAAGGCTCGGGGGGATCTCTTGCGGTTTGTTGTCCTTGACGGGATCGGAAAACCATCGATCTTAGAAGGCCCTGATCCATCCCTTCTTTTCTCGGCCTATAGCAACCTGTCTTCATCAGTTTAGGCAAAACGTTCGGTATGGTTGAACTATGAAGCAACGGGTTTTGGTGATTAATGGACCGAATCTGAATCGATTGGGCAGCAGGGAACCCGAGATTTATGGGACACTGAGTTACTCCGAACTCACCAGTGCCGTGACCGAAAAAGCCCTTGAGCTTGGATTAGACGCTGATATCCGGCAGAGCAATAGCGAGAGCGAAATTATTGACTGGTTACATTATGCGGCTGAGTCAAAGTTGCCCGTGATAATGAATCCTGCAGCTTTCACGCATTACTCCTACGCGATCGCTGATGCCTGCGCGATGTTGGTTGAACCTCTTATTGAAGTTCATATTAGTAATCCTGGTGCACGTGAAGAATTCCGTCACCATTCTGTGATGACACCATCAGCGACCGGTGTTATTGCCGGTTTCGGCGTGGATTCCTACCTATTGGCCCTTCAAGCGGTCGCGCGACTATTGTTGCCCAAGGCTTAGAGAGATTCTGAGGATTTGTCAGATTAGTGTATGAAATAGAGATAGGGCACCTTGGTGGCAACCAGTAATGACTTAAAGAATGGCGTCGTTCTCAATATTGATGGACAGTTATGGACCGTCATTGACTTTCAGCACGTTAAGCCGGGCAAAGGTGGAGCATTCGTCCGTAGTAAATTGAAGAATGTGCTCACCGGCAAGGTGGTTGATAAAACATTCAATGCAGGTGTCAAAGTTGAAACAGCCTCCGTCGATCGAAGAGATATGCAATATCTCTACCGCGATGGGGATAGTTGGGTCTTTATGGACAATAGTTCCTACGAGCAGTTTCCCGTGCCTGACTCAATTGTTGGAGACAGTTCAAAGTACTTGCTGGAGAACCAAACCGTGCAGGTAGCAATTCACGAGGGTAACCCGATAATCGTTGACCTTCCCGCATCTGTTGAAATCATGCTCACGTACACAGAGCCGGGACTTCAGGGGGATCGCTCAAGCGGGGGCACTAAACCAGCGACGTTAGAGACAGGCGCTGAAATTCAAGTACCGCTCTTTATTGAATCAAATACCAAAGTCAAAGTAGATACACGCGATGGTTCTTATCTTGGCCGCGTGGACGACTGATGTCGGCTCGCGGAAAAGCCCGCAAGCGAGCTTTGGACATTATTTTCGAAGCAGAGTCAAAAGAAGTTCCCATCCTGATGGTTTTGGGTGAACACGTTCGTCGGAGAGAGAGTGACGGGGATCCTGAACTCAATTCATACGCTGTTGAACTAGTGAATTTTATTGCATCGAACCAATCTCAAATTGACGGTGAGATTTCTTCGAACTCCCAAGGTTGGAGCTTGGAACGCATGCCAGATGTTGACCGAGCCATATTGCGAGTCTCGGTGGCTGAATTGCTATTCATGCCAGACACGCCGCACGCCGTCGTTGTGAGCCAGGCGGTTGAATTGGCTCAAAGCTTGTCTACAGATGACTCCGGTTCATTCGTGCACGGTGTACTCGGTTCAGTATCCCGTTCATTAGATTCATCGGCCCAAACGGGCTAAGAGCTGGGATTGACCAGGAGCGTTATTTCCCCTGGGTCATCTGCTTGCTGACCTAGCGTCGCGCTGATCGTAACGTCAAAGCCATTACCTATTGCGCCATAGACAACGATCGAATCCGTTGATAAATCCAGAAGTGGTTCTACGACGAAGGTTGAATCAAATTCGGCTAGGAACTGTTTTTGGGCCAGGAATACATCACCTTGCGCCGTCCACGTGGCAACCGCTGTGCGTTCATCAATGACGGAGATGGCTATCAAGGAGCCCCCGGGTGTCGGTATTGCTTGGGGCCAATTGTTCGGGAGGGCAAGGTCACTTCCCACCTCAAGCTCGTTGCCAGAGCCATCGTCGAGGAATTCATCTGTTGGATTAGCTTGTTCAAAATGATTTCCCAGATCGCTCGTCGCAGCCTCGTCAACGGCACTGGAGCAACCGACGAATCCCGTAGTGAGCACGACTACAGAAAGCGCCACTGCGATCCTGGAGCGAAAATTCATACCGGCATTATGTGCCCCGGGTGGGATTCGAACCCACACTGGACGGTGTTTGAGACCGCTTCCTCTACCGGTTGGGATACCGGGGCTAGGGGGCATAACCCTACCGATGTACCGATACGCCTTAGCCTTGCCCTATGCGCAGTAAGCCGGGTCAACAGGTCGCCGACTCGGCACCGGCCATGCGCGTGTTGATTGCTGAAGATGAAACCCTGATCAGGCTTGATTTGGTCGAGACTCTGATTGAACTTGGCATGGACGTGGTTGGCTCCGTGGGCAACGGACAGCTTGCCGTTGACGCTGCGCGAGAAATGAGGCCAGATGTAGTCCTCATGGACATCTCGATGCCGGTGCGAGATGGGATAAGTGCTGCGAGGGAATTGATTACCCACGAGGTTGCTCCGGTCGTGCTTTTGAGTGCATTTTCACAGGTTGACCTGGTCGAGAGCGCCGCGGCAGCCGGGACCTTTGGATACCTGGTGAAGCCGTTTACCGGTGTCGAAGTTCGGGCCGCCATTGTTCTGGCCCACGCTCGTTGGCAACAATTTATTGAGTTGAACGCTGAATTGGAGCGGTTACGGACGCGAAATCATTCAACCGTGGTTGTTGATCGTGCCAAAATCGTACTTCAGCAGTCGGGGATGAGCGAGGACGAGGCTTTCAAGTTCCTGCGTAAGGCTGCCATGGATAATCGTTTAACAATTGCCGAAGCCGCCGTGAAAATAGTTGGAAATGATGACAAATCGGTCATTTGATCAATCAATTGTAGGGCTACCCCTGTTTTGGAAGGTCACATTCCCATTACAAAATGGGGAATTCCGGTCACCGAAGCCTGAAGGGTCGTGTCGATGTCTTAGTCTAGGTCGGTTAGTGTTACGGAACCAATAAGAGTGGCAGCACACGCTGTGACTTTCGTTTATTCAAGGAGAATGCATGAAGCGCACTATGGTCCTTAAGACCGTGGCTGTGTTGGGTGCGGCATCCCTCGCTCTCGCTGCTTGCAGCAGTGACAGTGAAGATACCACCGCCAGCGCAACTACAGAAGAATCCGCAGTCGAGACTGCGGTTGAAGAAGCAGCAGAAGAGTGCGCGAGCACTTCTTTGGTATTGGGAACGATGCTCCCAGCAACAGGTGACCTTGCATTCCTCGGCCCACCAGAGTTTGCCGGCGTTGAATTAGCACTTCAGGAGATTGACGCTGCAGGCGGCGTCCTCGGCTCACCAGTTACCTACATTGAGGGTGACTCAGGCGATACGACTACAGATATTGCAAGCCAGACCGTTGATTCCCAGCTCGCACAGGGTGTCAATGCAATCATCGGCGCTGCATCATCCGGTGTTTCGCTCACAGTAATCGACAAGATCACGTCAAACGGTGTTGTTCAGTTCTCACCAGCCAACACTGCTCCAATTCTCACCACCTATGCGGACAACGGTCTGTACTTCCGTAACTCGCCATCTGACGTCCTCCAGGGTGCGGTTATTGCGCAAGACGCAGTTGACGCCGGAATCACCAAGATGGCAGTAGTTGCTCGCCAGGATCCATACGGTGAAGGCCTTGCAGCAGCAACGGTCAAGAACTTCACAGAGGCCGGTGGGACTATCACGACTGACCTCCTTTATGACCCAGCAGCACCTTCATTCGAAGCTGAAGTTGCGGAAATCAAGGCTGGCAATCCAGAAGCCGTTGCAGTCATTGGTTTCGAAGAGAGTGTCAAGCTCATTCAGGAAATGATCAAGCAGGGTGTGGGCCCCGACAAGGTTCAGTTGTACTTGGTTGATGGAAACCTTTCCACAACCGCGTTCGCTGAGTTCCCCGAAGGCACCATGACGGGCACAGTAGGTACCGTTCCTTCAGGTTCAGTTGATATGACAACCTTTAATGAGCGTCTACTTGCATTCGACCCAGCCCTCACCGACTTCAGCTACGGCCCACAGTCATACGACGCAACCATGGTAATTGCCCTGGCTGCTCATGCGGCTGGCTGTGCTGATGGTGTAAAAATCGCAGCAGAGCTACCTAACGTTGCCGGTAACGGTGGCGAAATGTGTTCCACGTACGCCGATTGCATTGCACTGCTTGATGCAGGCACCGACATCGACTACATGGGCGTCACCGGAGGCGTTGACTTCAACGAATTCGGCGATCTCCTCGAGGGTACAATCTCAATCAACGAGTACTCCTCAAATACTGAGTTTGCCGAAAAGGGCTCAGTAACATCGGTAGTTCCACTGCCGTAGTAGTGACTCGCTAGCAGTAAAGACTGTGGCCCCGCACCGAAAGGTGCGGGGCC
>CANMNM010000016.1 GCA_947499275.1 Actinomycetota bacterium
TGGTCCACCAAACCTCAAGATCTTTGACGCGGTACACGTTTGTGCGGCGCCACCGGAATCAGTCCAGGTAAGGCTTTTGATGTACGGGAATGTACTTTCCTTGCTCGTGTCGTCCCAGACAGCCACACCACCCTGTTTGGCAATGAATGCGGGGATGGTGGCGTCGGTCATCGAGCCTTTAGCAGTTAATGAGTCGTAGGCGGCTTTCTCGGATCCGCCATTCGAACTCTTGGGGCAAACCCCTGTGAGGTTAAAGGCTCCGTTTGCCTTTTTCTCCGTCCAGAAACGGCCATAAGTGGGGACACCGATTTGGATTTTCGCCGGGTCAACGACCGAAACTGAGTAAGCAACAATCGCTCGCACCCAGTTATACGGTGCGAGCGGGCCCGACAATGAGTAGTCGTACGCCATGATCCGGATTCGATCAACAAATGGTGCTATGCCAATCATGTTGTAGACGTAATATCCGGTGCGAGCACTGCAATTTGAACTCATTGAACATGGTGGCGGGATTGTGACGACCAGTTGCTTCCCTTGAGCTTTTAGCGCTGCACCCAGTTCAGCAATAAAAGCCGTCCAGTTTGGTTGAGTTTTATCCCAGCTGGCACTTCCATCAGTGAATGCGAAAACTTCGTAGTCCAAATCAATTCCGTCATAATTATTTGACATAACAATGTTCACGATTTCAGCGACGTGCGCACTTCGCCTTGCTGGGTCCGCGAGCAGATTCGCCATTGTGCTTTTTCCCGTTGCATCAGTGATGGCAGGGATCACGGGAATTCCAGCGGCCCTGAGCTGTCCTAGGGCCCAAGCGGAGTTGGCTGCCGCATTACCGAAATTTGAGTTAAATCCAACTTTTACTCCATTGGGGCCGCCCTTGGTTGCGGAGTACCAAAATGGTGAGACGTCAACAAAGAGATCGCTATTGGCAACTGCGGTGTTTATTCCCTGTGGCGCACTTTGACTCGACATCCAGTAAGGAATCCAGCCACTGACAATTCGACTCGGTGGAGAATCTGCGACAGCAGAAGTTGTGAGGCTTAGGCCTAAGAATGAGACGAGGGCAAAAGCAATAACAAGCGTAAATTTGCGTGATCTCGGGGAAGGCACACCCCATTGTGCGTTATTGCTCGGAATTGATCAACCCAGCGACTCACCCGGCGTGTCTAGAGGCAGCCCTAAGCCAACAATCGAGAAATTTCTTGGGCCGTCCGTGCGATTCGAGCCCCATATTCAGGCTCCGAGAGCTCCCGTGCAGAAATGATGCCCACACTGGCTTCAAGGCCGGTTATCCCGGTCAACGGGACGGCAAGGCCGTGGGTGCCGCCCTCCAGATTGGCAACCACCCATGGTGGGTCAAGTTGTCGACCTGCGGCAGTGCGGGCAGCCAGAATTGCGCGGCCACCGGCACTTCCCTCAAGTGGTGACCGGGTTCCGATCCGCATTGAGACGTGCGTATCACTTCGATTTGGTTCTGAGACCAGAGCGACTAAACCGTCATTTGAATCAGCAATCATGAGGTAGGCGGTGCAACCGAGTGCCTCTGCGAGCATGCGTAATGCCGGCCCGGATGCGTCACGCACGAGCGGCTGGATGACGCGGGCCAGCGCTAGAAGCCCTAGGCCAAGCCGACACTTTCCATCAGGTGATCGTCGCAAGAGTGAATGGGCTTCGAGGGTGACAACTAGTCGATACACGACGGTTCGGCCAACGTCCAACTTGTGGCTCAGTTCGGTGACGCTCAGACCCTCAGGGTGTTCGGCGAGGATCTCGAGCACGCCTAATCCACGATCAAGCGTCTGCGAGGTTTCCTTGGTCACGCCACCACCTAACCACTGCCTAGGGCAAAATCAAAGTGCCCCTCGATGTTGAGGGGCACTTTGTTGTGAAAATGAATGAATTTAAATCAGGTTGCTACCTTGGATCAGACGAGCTTCTTGAGCTTGCTGCGCAGCATGATTGCAGCAATGATTTCGTAGATACCAATGATGATCAGCCAAATACCAACGACCAGTGCGAGCGTCAAAAGCGAAATCGCTGGCTGGGTCAAAATTACAACTCCACCAATCAGCATGATCAGCCCAAAGAAAATATTCCATCCGCGCCCTTCTTTGGAATCAAATCCCATGAAAAGGCTCGCGAATCCGCGGAACAGGAATGCAATACCGATAAAGATTGCCAACAATTCAGCGGCATTGATCGCACTACGAATTGCAAAAATACCCAAGATAATCGAAAGTACACCTGTGATCAAAAGGAGAACACGTGTGCCGCCGGTGAGTCCGTGGGCAAAGGAACGGATGATTTCAAAAATACCCGAGATGATCAAGTAAATTGCAAACAAGATTGCAACAACAATGATTGTCTTTCCTGGCCACACCAGCGCCATGATTCCGACGGCGAGGGAAATAATTCCACCAAGGAGAAGCACTCCCCAGCTGCGACCGAGGGCGACCAACATGTTTTCGTCGGCTTCCATTTCAACTTGGGATGTCATTTATTACCTCCATATTCGTGCCTCAATTAGGCCTTGTGCAAACGGCTATACGTTATTCCTAAAATCCCGAAATTAGAGCGTGCCATGCCGCAATTGCCCTAATTAGTTCACTCGTTGGAGGAAATTCTGGGTTTCAGCCCTCTGCGGTGCATCAAATACCTGTTCTGCCGTCCCGGACTCCCACACCACACCATCTCGCAGGAAGCACACCTGGTCGGCGATCTCCTTGGCAAAAGACATTTCGTGGGTTGCCATAACGATTGTCAATCCGCCCTCGCGCAACTCACGAACGGCGTCAAGTACCTCGCCAACGAGCATCGGGTCCAGGGCTGAGGTGATCTCGTCGAAGAGCATTATTTCCGGTTCCATCGCGAGAGCTCGAACTATGGCGACACGTTGAGACTGCCCACCGGATAACCGGTCGGGATAATCCTGTGCTTTGGCTTCAAGGCCAAAACGTGTAAGTAACTGCATTGCCTCCTCAACCGATTCCTTCTTGGATCTTTTCAGAACGCGAGTTGGACCAAGGGTGATGTTTTCCAATACTTTCATGTGGGGGAAAAGGTTGTAGGACTGAAAGACAATCCCAATCCGACGCCTAATAGCATCAAGATCAGCGTTGAATGCTGTCACGTCAAGTTCGGAATTGACCACAATGCGTCCGGCATCGACGGTCTCCAAAGCATTGATACAGCGAAGCAGCGTCGACTTACCCGAACCTGATGCCCCGATCAGCACCGTGGCTGAGTGTGCTGCAACATCCAAGGAGATTCCCCGCAGAACGGGATGCGTATCGAAGGATTTCCAGACTCCGTCAACCGTGATGAAGGATTCAGTTTCAGATTGAAGGCTCACGAGACACCCCCCGCCTGCCTCTTGCGGGCCGAGCGAACCTGAATCCAGTCGGCAAAACGAGTCATGGGAATAGTCAGCGCAATGAAAATAAGTGCCGCACCGACATAAGGCGTGTAGTTGAAGTTCGCAGAGGTATCAATTTGAGCCCTGCGCAAAACCTCGATTGGTCCCAGGACTGCGACAAGGGCAGTATCTTTCTGCAGTGAAATAAAGTCATTAAGCAGCGGTGGGGTCACATTGCGTACGGCTTGGGGTAACACAACAAAACGATTCGTTTGGAATGAAGAAAGCCCCAATGAGCGCGCCGCCATGGTCTGACTTGGGTGAACTGATCCGATTCCAGCCCGAAATACTTCAGCCACATAGGCGCCGTAGGAAAGCACCAGGGCCGCTGTTCCCCAGAAAATTGCGTCACTGGGTACCCCGGGGAGTTGCAGGGCGGGCATTCCAAATCCCAAAAGGAAGATGATCAAAATTGTGGGAACCCCACGGAAGATGTCAACGTAAAGCGTTGACAGTACTCGAACCGGTAAAAAGATGGGTGACTTGACGGTTCGCGCTAGCGCAACCAATAAGCCAATAATCAGAATAAGCGGCTCGGCTATCAAGAAAATGCGGACGTTGAGCCAAAAGGCCTGCAGAAGACCAGGGAATGACTCTACAAACTGGTCACCATCAAAAAAAGTTTCTTGGACGGCTTCCCAGCCTGAACTCCGGCCGACCAATAAAACGATGACGACGACGAAGCCCAGCAAACTCCCAATGCCAATGAGGGCATCGCGGCGAGCCTTCTTACGCGAACGTTCCTGGCGCAGTGGGTCGATATAGACCGTGTCTGCGCCAGGAACGGGGTTGCTCACGTTGTGATCGAAACTAACTAATCGCAGTAGCTCGCGCGACTAGTTTTCTATTCCGTGAAGTACGGGGCAGTTGTTCCAGCCAACCAGGCATCTTGGATCTCCTGCAGCTCACCCGAGTCCTTCAATGTTGCGAGTGCTTTGTTGACACAGGTCACGAGTGGATTGCCCTTTTGGAAAAGCAAACCAAATTCTTCGTCACCAGTGGTTGCCGCAAATTGGCCGACAATCTTGCTGTTGTCAAACTCTGCAGCGGTTACGTAGTAGGCAGTGGGAAGGTCAACGACGATTCCATCGATCTGCCCATTTTGCAATGCGCTCTTAGCGTCATTCGTGTCATTGAAAACATAAGGCTCATTGGTTGGTTGGACAACTTCGGTTACGAAGTCAAGGCTGGTGGTTCCCACCTGAGCGCCAAGCTTGGCTTCCTTGAGTTCGGCAATTGTCGTTGCTCCAGCGATTGGTGAGTCATTAAATGCTACGACCGCCTGATTCACGGTGTAGTAACCGTCAGAGAAATCAACGACCTCAGAGCGTTCCGGGGTAATCGAAATTTGATTTATGTCAAAGTCGAAATTCTTGTCACCCGGTGCGTAGGAAGAATTAAAAGGCACAACTTCCCATTTGATATCGGTAGGTGCAAAGCCCAACTGGGCGGCTACGGCGTAGGCAACCGCGGATTCAAAGCCTTCACCGTTTGTGGGGTCGTCATCGACGAAGTAGGGAGGGTATGCAGGTGTATCGGTGCCAATTGTCAGCATTCCTGGACTGATAGTCGTGAGGTTTTCAAAAGCACACTCATCCGTTGTGGCACTTTCGGCGGCGCTTTCTTCCATTGAGGTTTCTGCAGCCGCAGTTTCGGTGGCAGTGTCATCGCTTGAGGAACAAGCCGAAAGCAAAAGGCCCGCTACGGCTAAAGACGCAACGCCCGCTAGACGAATTGATTTTCTCTGCATTTGTCTTCAATCCCATCAAAAATAGTTGGTTATATCTCGCGCTGGTTTGCGCTGGTGAAGTCTCTCACTTGTTTGACCGGTGCTACGACTAGCCCCTCTATTCGCCACCCTTGGGGAGAGACTTGTGTATTTTTTCGCAATCGGGGCAAATGGGAAACTTGGAAGGATCCCGATTGGGTGTCCATTTCTTTCCGCACAACGCCTTTACCGGCGAGCCCGTGACCGCACTTTCGACGATCTTGTTCTTTTCAACATAGTGGGCAAACTTCTCATGGTCCCCGTCGTCAAAATTCGAGGTCCGCTCTTCGGTGAGGACGCTACCGAGTTCTTCTAACTCGGGTGCGTCGAGAGGGGTTGCAAGTGGGGTACTCATGGCACAAGTCTACTTTCCTGACCCAAAAAACGAGCAGGGATGTGGAATTTGCATTTTTTTCTTATACCCCCTAGGGTATGTACATGGCTACCGTTGATCTCACAGAATCCAGCTTCTCTGACACCATCAAAGGAAATCCAATCGTCTTCGTTGACTTTTGGGCTGCATGGTGTGGACCGTGTCGCAATTTTGCACCCGTATACGAAAAAGCCTCAGCGTCTAATCCCGACATTGTTTTCGCCAAGGTGGACACCGAGGCTGAACGAGGTTTGGCTGGGGGTTTTGACATCTCATCTATCCCAACCCTCATGGCGATCCGCGACGGCGTTGTCCTTTATTCGCAAGCCGGTGCACTCCCCCAAGAAAGTTTAGACAACTTAATCGCAGCTATTCGCGACGTGGACATGGAAGCGGTTCGCCAGGAAATTGCAATATCAAATGAACCGGACATTCACGACAAAATCGCAGAATAGGGGACTAAAGTCCCGCCTAGAGCACTCTCAAATACGCCCTATATTGGTGTACAACGCAGGACATGAGAGGGGATTGAAGACACATGCCACAGCAACCGCTCGCACAGGTACCGCTAGATTCTAAATGGCACTGGCAGGAAGATGGCCGCTGTCGCACTGTTGATCCGCTGCTGTTCTTCCACCCACAAAATGAACGCGGTTCTTCACGTTCTCGGCGGGATCAGTCTGCTAAACGAGTATGTGCTCCGTGCCCGGTCCGACTGGAATGCGCCGACTATGCAATCCGGGCCCGTGAACCATATGGCGTGTGGGGCGGTTTAAGCGAAATCGAACGCGAAGCCATTTACCGCAAAATTGATCAACCAAGAGGGTCACACCTCACGAGTGTGCTGGGAAGCGGCATCGCTGCGGCAAAAGGATTAGTCAATGATGCAATCTCTGATGAAGCATTAGGGATCTACCATTCCACGGCGAGTTAATACCTGCTCCTAGACTTGGCAAATGGATGCAGAACTTACGGCTGATCACGTCCGTTCCCTTGGCCTTACCGGGCGGGACTTTTTACGTGAACTTGATTTCACCGCCGTTGAATTGAATTCGTTACTTGATTTGGCGGCACGCCTGAAGCAACTACGCCGTGATGGCCGTGAGCCCGAATTACTGCACCGCAAGAACTTGGCTGCGATCTTTGAAAAGACTTCAACTCGCACCCGAATCTCATTTAGTGTCGCTATGGCTGATCAAGGTGGGAACACCACCTTTCTTGACGGAGCATCGAGCCAAATAGGTCACAAGGAATCCCCCGCTGATACGGCTCGCGTCTTGAGTCGAATTTTTGACGCAATTGAATTTCGGGGTAGCGAGCAAGCCATGGTGGAAGAACTTGCCCAGAACTCATCGGTGCCGGTCTACAACGGGTTAACCGACCAATGGCACCCCACCCAAATGCTGGCTGACTTCCTCACGATGCGCGAGCACCAGAGCAATCCCCAGGAAACGCTGTCCTATTGCTACCTCGGTGACGCGCGAAACAATATGGGAAATTCACTGTTAGTCATGGGTGCAATCATGGGCGCTGATACCAGGATTGTGGCTCCAAAAGTGTTGTGGCCGGATCAAAGCGTTATTGATCAAGCACTCGCAAAGGCTCAGGAAAGTGGCGCAAAAATCACTCTCACCGAAGACATTGCCGAAGGGGTAGTGGGCGCAGAATTTGTGCACACCGACGTTTGGGTATCCATGGGTGAATCCAAAGACGTGTGGCAGGAGCGCATTGAGCTACTCAAGCCTTACCAAATAAATCAAAGGGTGCTTGACCTAGCCGGAAGCAACGCGAAGGCGATGCATTGCCTACCTGCCTACCACGACACCAAGACTGTGATTGGCGCGCAAATTGCCCAGGATTTCAATCTCCACGGCGGAATTGAAATCACGCACGAGGTATTCGAATCCCCCGCAAACATCGCATTCGATCAAGCAGAGAACCGCATGCACACGATTAAATCAATTCTCGTTGCAACCCTCGCTTGAGCAGTTAGGCGCTCTTTAACCGATCGCGTAACCCTTGGAGTTGGTTGTTGAGTTCGGCAGGAACCCGATCACCGAACTCCGCGTAATACTCCTGGGTCAAATCGGTTTCAGCCAACCACGACTCTGCATTAACAGCAAAGAGCTCAGCGAGCTTTTCCTCTGATAGGTCAAGGCCAACGGTGTTCAGTGCACCGGCTGCTGGGATCCGACCAATGGGAGTGTCAACCGCTTCGGCTTTGCCACTGAGTCGATTAACGATCCATTCGAGAACCCGTGCGTTTTCGCCGAATCCAGGCCAAATGAATTTGCCATCGGTGTCCTTGCGGAACCAGTTGACGGAGTAGATACGTGGCAGTTTGTCTGCGCTGGTGAAACCGCCGATCTTGAGCCAGTGACCCCAGTAGTCGGCCATGTTGTATCCGCAGAATGGCAGCATTGCAAAAGGATCCCGGCGTAGTGCGCCAACGGTTCCTTCAGCAGCGGCAGTCTGCTCGCTGGACACCGATGAACCAACAAAGACACCGTGGGCCCAGTCAAATGCTTCAGAGACCAATGGAACGTTGGTTGCGCGGCGGCCACCGAAGAGGATTGCATCAATCGGGACACCCGTTGGGTCTTCCCAGTTAGGAGCAATCGATGGGCATTGGCCTGCAGGAACTGTGAATCGCGCATTGGGGTGGCTTGAGGGATCCGCCGAAGCAGGCGTCCAGTCATTGCCCTTCCAGTCGATGAGGTGAGCAGGAACTTCATCGGTGAAGCCTTCCCACCAGATATCTCCGTCATCGGTCAACGCTACGTTGGTGAAAATCGAATTGCCGCTGAGTGAGCGGACGGCATTCGCATTCGTGCTCATGCCCGTTCCGGGCGCAACACCAAAGAATCCAGCTTCTGGGTTGATCGCATAGAGACGACCATCTTCCCCAAATCGCATCCAGGCAATGTCATCTCCGATTGTTTCTACTTTCCAACCCGGAATTGTCGGTTCAAGCATTGCAAGGTTTGTTTTTCCGCACGCGGAAGGGAAGGCAGCCGTAATGTACTTAACGTCGTTTGCTGGTGATGTCAGTTTCAAGACCAACATGTGTTCGGCCATCCAGCCTTCATCGCGGGCCATGGCCGAAGCAATACGCAATGCGAAGCATTTCTTGCCGAGCAATGCGTTGCCGCCGTAACCGGAGCCATAGGACCAAATCTCACGGGTCTCAGGAAAATGAACGATGTACTTGGTGTCATTGCATGGCCAAGCAACGTCAGGAATTGAATTGCCTGCTGCGTCCACGAGTGGGTAACCGACCGAGTGCACGGCCGGAACGAATTCACCGAACTCGCCAATTTCGTCCAGTGCTGCCTGACCCATGCGTGTCATGAGTTTCATGTTCACAACGACGTAAGGAGAATCGGTAATTTCGACGCCCAGTTGGGCAATTCGGGAGCCGAGTGGTCCCATCGAGAATGGAATGACATACATGGTGCGACCGCGCATTGCACCCTTCATTAAGCCATTCAACGTTGAACGCATGTCCGTCGGTTCCATCCAGTTATTTGTGGGGCCTGCATCAATTTCTCGTTGGGAACAGATATACGTGCTGCTTTCAACACGAGCCACGTCACTTGGGTTTGAACGGGCAAGGAATGAGTTGGGCCGCAGATCTTTATTGAGCCTGGTCATGGTTCCCGAATCAACCATTTGGTTGGTCAAACGCGTCCACTCGGCTTCAGAGCCGTCACTCCACTCAATGGCGTCAGGCTCCAACAACGTGGCCATCTCGTCAACCCACTCGAGTAGTTGCTTATTTTGGGTGGGTGCTGAATCGAAATCGAGACGAGCGGCCATGGGATCACTTCCTTGCGATGGTGGGCTACCGGATTTTTTCTTTGCCTAAGGATGCACCTTAACGGCCGATTCCGCCACCGATACGAGGGTGATCTACCGCACGTGTGACAAAGGGCACAAAACGTTGGGTTACCCCTGTGGGCTAACGAGGATTAGGCCAATGAGAGGAACAGCTTTTCGAGCTGCTCCCGGGTCATCGGTGCAGCATCGCCTTTCTCAAAACACTCCTGCATCCCGGCCGCAACGACTTTGAATCCGGCCCGGTCCAGGGCTTTAGATACCGCCGCTAGCTGGGTAACAACCTCGGTGCACCCCCGACCCGTCTCAATCATGTTGATCACACCATCGAGCTGACCCCGAGCACGCTTTAGCCGGGTAAGCACCTCGGTGTTGATCTCTGGTTCAAGGTTCATGCGCAAAGACTACTCTCTCGAGTGCATACCCGCAGGGGTATCCCCGCCGGGACGTTGTGTGGTGAAGCTCGCACAGCAGCCAAGGGTTAAATGGCCGGCGGCCCTGCAACGGCCTACGGTCCCCGGGCTTACTCTGCATTCTGTGAATTCGTGGAACCCAGCGCGTAACTCCGCACCAGTGGGGCTTTACCTATGAGTGGGAAAACATGAGTGGGAAAATTGCTCTCGTTGGAAGCGGTGAATACCTTCCGATTATGCAAGATCTGGAGGCTTGGCTGCTCGAGGATCGCCCCCGCACCTACGTTCAGATCGCAACCGCCGCAGCCCCCGAAGGTGAACGCTCACTCGCGCGATGGCATCAGTTGGGCAAAGATGCCGCCCAACGACTTGATGCGCAACAGGTAGTCATCGATATTAAAAATCGGAAAGATGCTGACGACCCAGAGATCATTGGTGCGATTGCCGGTGCAGGACTCATTTACCTCTCCGGTGGGAACCCCCATTTTCTTGCCAAAACTTTACGCGACACCCTTGCTTGGAAAACCATTCTGGAACAGTGGCGTGGTGGGGCATCAATCGCAGGCTGCAGCGCCGGAGCAATGGCCCTTTGCGGATACGTGCCTAATTTCCGTCACCCTAAGGAGGGTGGCGACTCGGGACTTGGGTTGATTCTCAATGCACGGGTCATTCCACATTTTGATCGCTACTCTCGTTTCATCCCTGACTTCGCACTAAAACCACTACTTACCGATGGACAGAAAATAATTGGCATTGATGAGAACACTGCGCTAACAAGTAGCGGCCCCGGTGAGAATCACGCGCGTGCGTGGGACTTTCGAAGTGTCGGTGAAGGGTCAAGCTGGCGCATTGAGTCTGACCGCAAGTATCGAATCAATAGTCCGATTGAACTGCTAGTTGATTCACTTGGATGACTACGTAGAGGAATTCCCAGAAACTCAATCATTGGGACGTGGGATCCGAACGTTTAAACCCCGCAGGAGCCGGATCACTAAGTCACAACAATTCGCGGTGGACAACCCCAAAGATTTAACAATTGTCTATGAGGCCGCGCTTCTTAATTGGCCTAGCCCAGCAACTGCTCTTTACCTTGACATTGGTTTTGGTAACGGGGTTTCAACCCTTCACTTTGCGCAAGCCGAACCGCAAGCAGCGTTCCTAGCGATCGATGTCCACACACCGGGTGTCGGTGACTTGCTCTCTGAACTTCACACCCAAGAAATCACGAACGTTCGGGTGATGGAAACGGATGCGATCGCTGTTCTAGAAAACATGATCGCGCCTAATTCCCTGGCCGGGGTTTACACGCTGTTCCCAGACCCGTGGCAAAAAGCCCGCCACCACAAACGTCGGATCGTTCAGCAAAGCGTCCTGGAACTTATGCATTCACGAATCACACAAGGTGGTTTTTGGCATATTGCAACCGATTGGGCCCACTACGCGCAAAGCATCAGTGAATTATTCGCCCAATCCGGTAATCAATTGCAATGGCAGGGTGGGGAAGTGGACAGACCGGATCGAGCACTTACCCGCTACGAGGAACGGGCGCTTGATGAAGGTCGGATCGTCTCGGATTTTCGATACATAAAGTATTAATATGCAAGCCCACAAAGACAAGTTCTCACTTTTGCTTAGGATTATCAGATGATCTCCCTGGAGTCACTGAGCAACCTGTACCTACAGCATTCACAGGCGATTAGTGCACCCGTAGCGCCACTGAGAGTCAACGGCAAGCCGATTGAACGAGCAGCGCTTATGGCCACCGTGAATCTTTCTCGTGACTCGACCTACCGTGAAAGTATTGCAATCAGCGCCGAAGCGGCGATCCGTAAGTCTCGCGTCTACTTCGCCCAAGGTGCTGACCTAATCGATATCGGCGCCGAATCAAGCACCGCCAAAGCTTCACGGGTGAGCGCACGCGACCAGATCAAACAACTCGTGCCCGTCATTGAGCAGCTCACTACCGATTCGATCCCGGTATCTGCAGAAACCTATGAACCTGAGGTCGTCAAAGCCTGTTTAAACGCCGGTGCCAGTGTTCTGAATTTCACCGGCACTGAACATGAAGAAGAAATCCTTGATCTTGCAAGTGAGTTCAATGCAACTGTAATTTTATGTTACGTCGGTGGTGCCAATGTCAGGGAAATTACCGACCTTGAATTAGACCAAGATCCAATTCCACGCCTACAGGAATATTTCGCCAAGCGAATCGACACTGCACTTGGACATGGCGTGAAAAACATTGTGATTGATCCCGGTATGGGTTTCTATTATGGAAACCTAGTTGACCCCTTGACCCGAGTTCGTCACCAAACCAAAGTGATCCTAAATTCATTTCGCTTACGTGAACTGGGTTACCCGATCTGTCAGGCCCTCCCCCACGCATTTGACCTGTTCGAAGACGAGTTCCGAACCGCGGAAAGTTTCTTCGCAGTGATCGCAAGCCTTGGTGGAGTAAACCTATTGCGCACCCACGAAATATCGAAAGTGAATGCTGTTCTTCGCGCAATCAATACCTTGGCCTAACTCGCATCACTTCCATTCGGCACTTTTCAGTATGCCAAACGTGATTAACTATCCGGATGGTAAACGTGCGCAGGGACTACGCGGATGTCTCGATAGGGCAAATCCACTTTCGATCGGCGATGCCTGAGAATGTCACTGCACCGCCATTGCTCATGTTGCACATGAGCCCTGCATCTGGTCTCGTCTACGAAAACCTGATGGGTGCCGTCGGGGAGTCGAGGTGGTGCATTGCCCCCGACACTCCAGGTTATGGCAATTCCGATGCTCCGTTTGATGTACCAACAATTGAAACCTACGCCGACCTGATAATCGAACTACTTGATTCACTCAATATCAAGGAGCCGGTCGATGTAATGGGCTATCACACTGGATCTATGACTTCGGTGTCTCTCGCCGATCGCTACCCAAGTCGGATTCGCAAAGTGATTCTCGTCTCCGCTCCGCTTTTTGATGAACAAGATCTAGAAAAGTTCGCGCTGGTTTACTCAGAGGAACCCCTGTGGACGCCCGACGGTGAACGTTTACTTTCACTTTGGCAATGGTTCGTCGGATTTTTCAAGGTGGGTGAGGAAAATACGGTTGCGCAAGCAGGCCGAATCTTTTACGAGCGGCTTTCGGGCCGGGAGAAATACTGGTGGGGGCATCATGCGGCATTTCAATTTGACCTAGCGTCGGCACTCACTCGAGTTCAACAGCCAATTGTGGTGATCAACCCTGCCGATGACCTTCCCGAGTTCACGCGTCGAGCCGCTCCCTTGATTCGCAATGGAATGATTCAGGAGCACCCGGAGTGGACCCACGGATTTATGGATTCACACACGCAAGCGGCAGCAGAGGTGATTAACACTTACCTCAATCGTTGATTGAAGAATTCAACACTTCGTTGCCAGGCTAACTGTGAGTATTCAGCATTGAAAACTTCAGTTCGGTCGTCGTTGAAAAATGCATGATCAGAATTCGGGTAGTCAAAGATAATTACTTCGCCCCCCTCAGACTCAATCGCCTGCTGATACTCCGCAATCACGGGACCGGCATGGGCTTCATCGGCTTCAGCCTTATGAATCATGGCGGCTTTCCCAGCGAATTTGGTCCAATCCGGGTGAAAGTCCGGCCACGGCATTGCAGGGTAAAACGCAACCGCAGCAGCTATGGATTCACTCACCGTGGGTGCGAGCAGCGATAGCCCACCACCCATGCAGAACCCAACCGTCCCCACATTGG
>CANMNM010000017.1 GCA_947499275.1 Actinomycetota bacterium
CGCCCCGCCAAGTGCCGCTCCACTGGCGAGTGACGCGGTCCACGTTGAATTCGCCTTTCCAATTGAATGGGGGAGTTGTTCTCGAACGATGCCTGGAATAAGTCCAGCTGCGAATGCAATACCGACCCCCGCAAGGAATGCGGACAGAAACAGTAATTCGGGAACTGCCTCAACAGCTCTGAGTAAAGTTGCGGCGGTCAGAGCAATTAGGGCAAAGATCACAAGGCGCTTGCGGCCGAAATGCATGGCTAATGCGGGAACTGCAAGGGCGAAAAGCCCCATACACAGCACTGGAATAGTTGTCAGCACACCGATGGTTGCTGAGTTCCAGCCCGTTGCTTCAACTATGTCGATAGCGACGGTGGGAAGGCTCGAGATAACGGGACGCAGATTCACTGCAACGAGTGAGACGGCGGTGAGCACCATCCACGACGGCGTCGCAGATCGCTGAGTTGTGTGAGCGCTCGACGTTGACCTCATGCATTGAGTCTGCCGTGCGTACAGTTCATCCATGCGCGAGCACCCCAACAGTGTTGAGATCGCTCTCGATCAAGGCGTGGGACTGGGTGACTTTCAATCTCAATGGGCACATGACACGGGGGAAGCGGATCCTCATGTACTTACTGCCTTGGCAAGCGGTGACATAGATGCGCTCGTAGTTGCGCTGGCTCCCTCGCGGCTGTTTATCGCGCTCGTTGCGCAGACCACGGGAGAACCAGGTGAAGGGGACAAGTACTCGTACATGAGTGTGGCTTGCCTGCTGGCCAGTGATGGTCGTTTGGGACTTCTCTGCTTCACCGGTATCGATGCCCTCACCCAATGGAATCCAGATGCACGTCCCGTGCCAATGGCTGCTCCCGATGCTGCAGAGGCGGCACTGGATGAAAATGCCCAAGGGATCATCATTGACCTTGGGGGTGCACATAGCGCGACCCTGGTTTTGGCTGACATCGTCAAGATATCTGCCAAAGATCAACGGTCTAGGGCGGTGCTTCTGCTGCGGGAACGCCTTACAGATTTGGGGGATCACATTGAATTTGAGCTCCGGAAAGACGGGGTTTTGCAGCTAGAAGTTTCAGAACACCTGATGGAAACAGTTGAAAAAATCGTTCAGAGTGACTCTGCCCTACACAGTTTTGTTCCGGCAGGGGTAGCGATTCGTGCTCGAGGATCAGGCGAGGCGATCTAGTAAAGAGGCGATCAAGTAAAGAGGCGATCTAGTAAACAGGTCCGGTAAGTGCCTCGCCAGGCCCCATCCCGGGTGGGTCGGGAATTGCCGACCGCTCACGAAAGGCCCGCTGAAGGCTTTGAAGACCGTCCCGAAGTGGGGCAGCATGTACCGCCCCAAGGTCCGGGGCAGCCGCGACCACTAGCCCGGCCAGAGCATTAATCAAGATTCTGGCTTCGGCTAGGTCAGATCCCTCACCATCCTCGGCCAATCCACAAGCTACCGCCGCAGCGGACATCAGGTGCAATGACACCGTTAGGACCACCTCTATGGCCGGTACTTCTGAAATATCAAGGGCAGCAGAATTCTCTTCGTTCACACCTGTTACTCTGGCAGTCCTTGGACTTGGGGTCACACCCAGGTCCCGCAAGCGGAGCATCGGTTCCCACCAAAAGATGTATGGATTGTGACATGTAAATGCACAATCACTTCAATCTCCTTGGTCAAGGCATGAACCCCTAGGGGTTTCTGCACAGGGTGTACTCACCCTGCCGGTACCTCCGTGCGCGCTGCGCCGGAGGTTTTCTCATGTGCAGGAGACAAAAGCTCAATCGATAGGAGGCGCCATCAGCGTCGAACCAAGGATCAACGACCGGATCCGTGTCTCTGAGGTGCGCCTCGTGGGACCGGCAGGCGAGCAGGTAGGCATCGTGAAGATTGAAGATGCCCTCCGGTTAGCACTTGAAGCAGATCTGGACCTTGTTGAAGTTGCGCCAACGTCAAAGCCACCCGTGTGCAAAATCATGGATTTTGGCAAGTTCAAATATGAAGCAGCTCTCAAGGACCGTGAATCGCGCAAGAACCAGTCGCACACCGTGATCAAGGAAATGAAGCTTCGACCCAAGATTGATTCACATGACTATGAAACGAAAAAAGGTCACGTGCTTCGATTCCTGAAGGCTGGGGACAAGGTCAAGATCACGATTATGTTCCGTGGACGCGAGCAAAGCAGGCCCGAGCTTGGGATCAAGTTACTGGGTCGTTTGGCTGAAGATGTAGCTGAAATTGGATTTGTAGAGGCCGCTCCAAAGCAAGATGGGCGCAACATGCTCATGGTGCTTGCACCGCTGCGGAAGAAGCCTGAAGGAAAGAAGCAGGAAGAAACTCCTGCAACCGACGAAGCTCCCGTTTCGCAGGAAACGGACTGAAAGGAAAGATTATGCCGAAGCAAAAGACACATAGCGGTGCCAAGAAGCGTTTCAAGGTGACCGGTTCTGGAAAAATCATGCGTGAGCAGGCCAACAAGCGCCATCTGCTCGAGGTGAAGTCAAGCAAGCGAACTCGTCGACTTGCCGCCGATCAGCAAGTTTCACCAGCAGATTTGAAGTCAGTCAAGAAGCTCCTTGGCCGCTAATCTGAATAACAAATTGTCTTGAATATTGCCAAAATAAATAAATATTTTTTCAACTAACGAATATCAGGAGAAGTCATGGCACGCGTTAAGCGTTCAGTAAATGCTCACAAGAAGCGTCGGGTAATTCTCGAGCGCGCTTCCGGTTACCGCGGACAACGGTCACGTTTGTACCGAAAGGCCAAGGAGCAGGTTACGCACTCAATGGTTTACGCATACGCGGACCGCCGCAAGCGTAAAGGTGACTTCCGTCGCCTATGGATTCAGCGCATCAATGCTGCTGCCCGCGCAAACGACATGACCTACAACCGCCTCATTCAGGGTTTGAAAGCTGCTGACGTGGAAGTAGATCGTCGCATGTTGGCGGAACTTGCAGTTAATGACGAAGCAGCTTTCGCCGCATTGGTGGAAGTAGCTCGCGCAGCTGTTCCAGCACAAAGCGCTTAATTGCGCACCATAACCTCGCGTAAGTCAGAGCGGGTAAAAGAGCTTACAAAACTTCACAAGAAGTCAACTCGTTATGCAGCCGGACACTTTCTAGCCGAGGGTCCATCCGTTGTCGCGATGGCACCCAGCGATCGAATTGAGGAACTCTTCCTGACCGAGGAGTACCTCGAGCAATTTGAAAGTTTTGACGTCGCCACCACACTGGTTTCAACTGAAGTAATGAGTGCCTTGTGTGAGTCGGAGTCGCCGCAGGGTGTGTTGGCCCTGTGTTCAATTTCCACGCAAGACTCAACGGAAATCCTGTCGCGTCCAGGTCAGATAGTTATTCTCGATTCACTGTCTGACCCGGGGAATATGGGCACAATAATTAGGACGGCGCATGCAGCCGGTGCAGCTGGGATTCTCACATTTGGCTCCTGTGTTGACCCGCTCAACTCAAAAGTCGTTCGTAGCAGCGCCGGTTCACTTTTTCACGTCCCGATAGCACAAGTTGCCGGGCCGGAAGTATTGCCTAAGGATCGACCAGTTTTTGTCCTTACCGGTGAGGGCTCCGTCGAACTGCACCCTGACATTACGTCAGGTTCGAGTAATCCAATTTGGGTAATTGGTTCAGAGGCCCATGGGGTAAGTGACACCTGGGTTTCCGGCAAGTGGAGCTTTACCGGTGTTCGGATCCCGATGGCCCCCGGAGTCGAATCACTCAACGCCGCAGTCAGTGCGGCACTGTGCCTTTACTCACATGTGATTTAGTCGTCTATAGAGTGAAAATGCTTTCCAACACGCGCCTTTGAGTGCTACTTCGATGCTTACATAGTGCAAAAATAGAGACATGTCCTACACGCAATTACCGATATTTGACCAGTCCGGATTCGTAATCGTTGATTCCTACGAGCAAGAGGCCGATCCGCGCGAATGGGAAAATTTGGTGTTTGTTGATTGGAAGTCTTCCGGAGATACCCGGTTTGCGCCGCTGGCAAGTGCGTATGGAGATATGGAATGTGATGGCTTTTGGAATCACACGCCACCAAAGACAGATAAAGATGGTGTTTGGGTGCAAGAAAACGTCGATATCGCTCCGATTCTCACCAGGCGCGCACAAGAGGTTGGCGCAAACATTGGTCGCTGTCGCGTCATTGAATTGCAACCCAATACATATGCAGACGCAATTTATAACCTCCACAGAGACGACAACAATCGACTGAACCCCGAGGGAACAGGATGGATTGTTCGATCCTTTTACAACTTGACCGACAATCCGGATTCCATGATGATCCTGCGCGAGGATCGGGACGACCCATCAACTGAGGTCCGGGTGCCACTGCCAGCCGGCGCGCAGGTTGTTATTGACACCCAACGCCTGTACCACGCTGTCTGGCATCCGGGAGATCAGCCGCGTTACTGCCTTATTACCTCTTATGAGTCCGGCCCAGAATTGGATGCGTGGATTTCGAATCGAAACCCCGTAGCCGTTATTGAATCACCATTTATGGATCCTGCGGAGATAGCGCAGGGAAATGAATCCGCAATGAACAAGCGCGCTGAACGGGCTGCTGCTCGTGCCCAATCCGACTCCGGTATGGATTCTGGCATGGATTCCGGCATGGAAGCACTCTCCGAGGCGTAGTCACTCACACCAGTAATAGGCTTGTCAGCAGTCAACCATCCGTCCATCTGAAATTGTTTGTCAGGAGTATTCGAGTGCAACAGACTGTGCCTTACTCCGCGGTCCTCGACGAACTCGAGGCGGAGGCGATACATATTTATCGTGAGAGCGCTGCAGCATTTCGGAATCCGGTTCTGCTTTACAGCATTGGTAAGGATTCATCAGTTCTCTTGCATCTCGCAATCAAGGCTTTCTATCCGGCACCATTGCCTTTTCCGGTCATGCATATAGACACGACCTGGAAATTCAAGGAAATGATTGACTTCCGGGACAGGCGAGCAAAAGAACTTGGACTGGATCTAAGGATCGCTCAGAACCTCGAGGCGATGGCTGAAGGCGTAACCCCTTTCTCCCACGGAACCCACGAGTACACCCGACTCATGAAAACCGTGGCACTCCGCAAGGGCATCGATCGATATGGATTTGATGCAGCCATTGGTGGCGCGCGCCGAGACGAAGAACGCAGCCGCGCAAAGGAACGTATATTTTCACTGAGGGAGCCGGGACACCGTTGGGATCCGCGAAAGCAGCGACCTGAGTTCTGGCGGACAGCAAATACACAACTCGCTCCGGAGCAATCTATGCGCGTTTTCCCACTTTCGAATTGGACGGAACTTGACGTTTGGCGCTACATAGAGCGCGAAAAAATTGAAATCCCAGGCCTCTATTTTGCTAAGAAGCGCCCGGTCGTGGAGCGAGGCGGAACTCTGCTCATGGTCGATGACGAGCGTTTCCCACTCAATGAAGGTGAAGTGCCCGACATGAAGAGTGTTCGTTTTCGTACCCTTGGTTGTTACCCACTATCGGGGGCGGTTGAATCAACGGCAGACAATCTGGCCGACCTGATCGCAGAAATGGAATCGAGCAAAGTTTCTGAGCGCTCTGGCCGTCTCATTGATGGTGAGGGCGGCGGTTCCATGGAAGCTAAGAAAGCTGAAGGCTATTTCTAATGAGTGGACAAACTCCAGTACTTCATCTTGTTACCTGTGGGTCAGTCGACGACGGCAAGTCAACACTGATCGGTCGCTTACTCGTTGAAACCGACAGTGTCCCGATCGACCAATTGGAGTACGCTCGCACGACGAGACGTGGGGGATCAACTGTCCCTGTTGGTGAAGTTGATTACTCGCTATTGACCGACGGTTTAGAAGCCGAACGCGAGCAGGGCATCACAATCGACGTGGCCTACCGGCACCTCAACTTGCCAAACGGCAGGCGAGTTTTGATTGCTGATTCACCAGGACACGAGCAGTACACCAGAAATATGGCCGTGGCCGCTTCGAATGGTGATGTTGCGGTTCTACTTGTCGATGCTGCTCGTGGGGTTCGTCCACAAACTCATAGACACCTCACAGTTTGCGCTCTTATGGGTGTGCAAACAATTATTGTCGCCGTCAACAAAATGGACCTCGTCGATTATTCCCATGAGGTCTTTGAGCAAGTAATGGGTGAAGTGCGAACAACCGCCGCACGCCTTGGAGTGCAGCAAATTGATGGAATTCCCGTCAGCGCTGTCACCGGCGCTAACGTTGCAACTAAATCTGACGCAATGCCTTGGTACAAGGGTGAATCATTATTGGGGGCACTTGCCATTTGGGAGCCAATTGGACGACTAGCCGATGAAGGTTTTCGGTTCCCGGTTCAATTCATTGTCCGTGCTGAAGGTAATTTTCGAGGGTACGCAGGAACAGTTGTTGCCGGTTCGGTTCGTCCAGGAGATGAAGTTGTCGTCGCAGACTCTGGTCGAACAGCCAAAATTGCTCGAATCGTTACCGCTGACAGAGACCTCGATGTAGCAACGTACGGTCAGGCGGTCACACTCACCTTCGACCATGAAGTTGATGTAACGCGCGGAGATATTTTGGCAGCCGGAACGCCGCTACAGCCCGCCGACCGATTCGGTGTTGACATGGTGTGGTTGGGTGAAGAACCGTTGGCGCACGGCCGCTCTTACCTGCTGATCTCTGGTTCTCGTTCAGTCCCCGCCACGGTTACTAACGTGAGGCATCGTCTTGATGTCGTCTCTGGGCATGAGCATGCCGCTCGAGTACTGAACATGAACGACATAGGGCGAGTAGAGATCGCGACAGATCGACCAATCCCCATGGATCCATACACATTATGTAGGGACACGGGCGGGTTTTTGCTTGTGGACAGAGTGACCGCGGACACTGTCGCTGCTGGACTTTCTCGACACGCTATGCGTCGGGCGTTCAATGTTGTTCCACACGTCTACGACGTTGATCATGAAGCACGTGCTTCGCTAATGGGCCATCCTGCTCGAGTTGTATGGCTCACTGGACTTTCCGGCTCAGGCAAGTCAACGATCGCCGATGCGGCCGTGCGTAAATTGCATGCGATGGGGATCCACACCTACGTTCTCGATGGTGACAATATGCGAACCGGGTTGAATAAAGACTTGGGATTTACTCCGGAAGATCGCGCGGAAAATGTGCGTCGCGTAGCTGAAGTGAGCAAACTCATGCGGGACAGTGGGGTTGTTGTATTCGTTGCGCTGGTATCCCCATTCCGCTCTGATCGCGAGACCGCAGCGACCCTTTTCGACAAGGGAGACTTCATCGAGGTCTTCGTTGACACCCCGGTTGATGTATGTTCCAAGCGCGACCCTAAGGGGCTCTATGCTAAGGCCGCGGCAGGTAATTTACCCAATATGACAGGTGTTGGGCAGGCCTATGAACCGCCGTTGAATCCCGACTTAATTGTTCATGGCACCGGTGATGTTGAGGCGAGTGCTGACCGACTCGTTGCTGCGATTTTGGAGGCTTAGGTTGTCAGCTCCCAATAAGTCATTTGATCCGAAGCAAGTGTCCGCGCTCAATGCTGATTCCGTTGACGAAATGGTCGCCGGCGCACTCTTGGCATTCAGCGCGGCGGTAGATTTGGATTCCCTCAAGGTCGCCAGACTCGAACATTTCGGTGACCGTTCCCCAATAGCTTTGGCAAATCGGGAAATTGGAGCGTTGCCACCTGCCGCAAAGGCCGAAGTGGGAAAAAGAATCGGAGAAGCTAAAGCACGGATCAAAGACGTACTGGAGCTGCGTGAAATTGAACTCACCCAAATCCGCGACAACGAAGTTCTCCTCTCCGAAAAGGTTGACGTCAGTGTCCCCGTAGATCGAGTCAAACGTGGAGCGCGCCATCCGCTTACCACACTCATGGAGCGACTTTCTGACGTGTTTATTGCCATGGGATACGAAATTGCTGAGGGACCAGAGTTAGAACTCGAGTGGGCAAATTTTGATGCACTGAATTTTCCTAAGGACCATCCTGCGCGACTTATGCAGGACACGTTTTTTGTCGAAAGCCCCGACTCTGGGGTTGTTTTAAGGACCCACACCTCACCGATCCAAGTACGGGCGATGTTGGAGCGGGATCTGCCGATCTATGTCGTAGCTCCAGGTCGAGTTTTTCGAACAGATGAACTTGATGCAACCCACACCCCTGTGTTCCACCAAATAGAGGGTTTAGCCGTTGATTTGGGTTTAACCATGGCCGACCTGCGCGGAACTTTGAATCATTTGGCTCACGTAATGTTTGGCCCGGAGATCGACATTCGCTGGCGCCCATCTTTTTTTCCCTTCACGGAACCCAGTGCAGAAGTCGATCTAAGGTGCTTTGTGTGTTTGGGTAATTCCAATACAACCGAGTGCCGTGCTTGCGGTGGTGAAGGCTGGATCGAGTGGGGTGGCTGCGGAATGGTGAACCCTAAAGTCTTACGAGCGGTGGGAATCGATCCTGAGGTGTACTCGGGTTTTGCCTTTGGAATGGGAATTGAACGAACCTTGATGTTCCGCAGTGGAGTTGCTGACATGCGCGACATGGTTGAAGGCGACATACGCTTCACGGCTGCATTCGGCATGGAGGCTTGATGAAACTTCCTATTTCTTGGATCAAAGAGTTCGCCCCAGTTCAAGCAAGTGCGCGAGAGATAGCCGAAGCATTGATCAATGCGGGCTTAGAAGTTGAAGGCATCGAGACACTCGGCGCCGGTGTAACTGGGACACTGGTAATAGGTCGAGTGCTGGAAATTGAGGAACTTACGGAATTCAAAAAGCCCATCCGCTGGTGTCAAGTTGATTTAGGCACGCAGATTCGAGGGATTGTTTGTGGTGCGACAAACTTCGCCGTGGGTGATTTTGTTGTTGTTGCAGAACCCGGCGTCACGCTTCCAGGTGATTTCACTATTACCTCGCGTGAAACATACGGTCACGTCTCCGACGGCATGATCTGTTCCGAACGCGAAATGGGACTTGGGCAGGATCACGCCGGGATCATGATCCTGGAGGGGGTTACTCCCGGACAGAATGCAAATGAGTTGTTGGGAATCGGTGAGGAGATCCTCGATATTGCGGTAACTCCTGATCGGGGATACGCATTGTCGATTCGGGGCGTTGCGCGAGAAGTGGCCACGGCATTTGAAGTGGAATTCCGGGACCCTGCGATCAGCTGGAGTCCGGATCTAGTTGCTCCGTCAATCGGGTTCGAACCGCATGATTGCGTAATTGACGACTTCAGTGCATGCGAATTGCTTACTCTGCGCACTATTCATGGTTTTAATCCCGATGCGCCAACCCCTCGTTACATGGTGGCCCGATTGCAGGCCTGTGGGATTCGTAGCATTTCACTTGCTGTTGACATAACCAACTACGTCATGATGGAACTGGGTCAGCCGACCCACGCTTTTGACTTAGCTAAGCTCAATGGCCCGCTGCGCGTGCGGCGCGCTAGCCCCGGGGAAAAACTAGAAACTCTTGACCACGTTGTTCGAAATCTCTCCCCACTCGATTCAGTGATCGCTGATTCCAGCGGCCCCATTGGACTTGCCGGGACAATGGGGGGACTTACGACAGAAATTGATGAATTTACGACTGGTATAGCACTCGAAGCTGCATTTTTCCCAGCATCGACGGTCGCTGGAAATTCGAGGCGGCATAAGATTTCAAGCGAAGCATCCCGTCGTTTTGAACGGGGGATCGATCGAGAGATTGCTCCGATCGCCTCCGCGCGTGCATGTGCTCTGCTAATCGAACATGGTGGTGGAAGCTATGCCGGCATGTGCGCGGTTGAATCGCCAATGTCAGACAACGTCATCGAATTTGACCTTGAGCTCCCCACTCGCACAGCAGGAATGGTCATCGATCACGAAACGGTCATTGACAAACTTGAAGCGATCGGTGCAAATTATGCCCGAACAGACTCGCAGTTCATTGCGGTTACTCCACCAAGTTGGCGTCCAGATCTGACCCAGCCGGCTGACCTCGTCGAAGAAGTCGTCCGACTTGTCGGGTACGAGAAGCTTCCTTCAACTTTGCCAACCGCACCCGCTGGTCGGGGCTTAACTCAGGAACAACGCCTGCGTCGTCGAATCGGTAATCTCTTGGCCGGTCGCGGAATGCACGAGATCCGCGCGTATCCCTTTATTGGCGCAACCGATTTTGACGCAATGCGATTCCCAGCAAATGACTCGCGTCGTAAGTCACCAACCTTGGTGAATCCGTTGTCAGAACTTGCGCCCCAAATGCGTTCAACGCTCTTACCCGGAATGCTTTCTATCGCTATGCGAAATGTGGGTCGAGGAGAAAATGACTTAGCACTATTTGAGCTGGGTTCAGTATTTCTCGGTGAGGCGGCTTCAGGCGGCTTTGACCCAGGTGTGGAAACCCGACCGACTGAGCTCATTTGGAAGCAAATGCAGTCTGCTCTCCCGACCCAACCTGAGCACTTGGGTGTGGTTATGAGTGGTGCGTTGGAGTCCGCTGGGGTTTGGGGGAGTCCTCGCATTGCGACCTGGCGGGATTCAATTGACGCGGTTTTAGTTGTTGCCAATGAACTCGGGGTCAACGTCGAAGTGCGCACAGGAAGTGATCCAAGTTTTCACCCGGGCCGATGTGCTGAAATGGTGCTGGCAGACACGTTGAAGGTTGTTGGTTTTGCGGGAGAATTGCACCCCACCGTTGTTGAACATTGGAATCTTCCCAAACGCAGTTGCGCCGCTGAAGTTGATCTCAGTGCCTTGTTAAAGGCTGCGGTTACCAGTGCCACGGCACCTGTTTTCTCTAACTCTCCTGTCGCTAAAGAAGACTTGGCGTTTGTGGTTGACAGAGCATGTCCCGTTGCGGAGGTTCAAGCGTGTATCCGGGCGGCCGGTGGGGAACTTTTAGAGTCCGTACGGCTCTTTGATGTCTATGAAGGTGATCAAATTCCACCGAGTCACAAATCACTCGCATTTGCCCTTCGTTTTCGCGGAGAGGGTCAAACTTTGTCTCCGCAGGAACTCCAAAATCTCCGAACCCAAATCGTCACAGCGGTAGCTGAACAAGTGGGCGGCACGCTTAGATAAGGCCCCTCCATCATTTATATGCGCATATGTGTATATTACGCATATGAGGGTATCAATTGCTGGAGCATCCGGCTATGCCGGTGGAGAGTTACTGCGGTTATTAGAGGTCCATCCGCACTTTGAGGTTGTTGCGGCCGCGGCGCATTCATCCGCAGGGGAGCGGGTAGATTCCCTGCACCCGGCGCTTGCCCCGTCTCGGATCGGCTCACTTGAGATGTGTTCAACAAGCGTGGATCAGCTAAAGGCTGACATTGTTTTTATTGCGCTGCCACGTGGCGAGTCTGCCGCACTTGCTACCGGACTCCTCGCCGCTAACCCTCATCAGATGATCGTCGACCTCGGCGCAGACTTCAGGCTAGGGGACCCGCTGGCTTGGGAGCGGTATTACGGAGGAAACCACGCAGGAAAATGGACATACGGGCTTCCAGAACTAGCTCAACAGCGTGAAGTGATTGCCGCTTCAACCACAATTGCTAACCCCGGGTGCTACGCAACAGCAATTTCATTGGCGAGCGCACCTGCCGTGTCGGCTCACTTGATGGGTAATTCCTTAACGGGTAATTCGGTGATCAATGTGGTCGCTGCCAGCGGAACAACCGGTGCGGGGCGAGTACCCAGCCCATCGCTGATTGCCTCTGCGGTAATGGGATCCATCAGTGCGTACAAGATTGGCGGAATTCACCAACACACACCGGAAATCGAGCAGGTTCTCCACTCCATTTGGCCAGAAGCCAACATGCGTATCAGTTTCACACCGTTGTTAGCTCCTATGCCGCGTGGAATCATTGCGACGTGCACCAGTTCAATGTGCGCCGACATCGACACAGATCCGCATGAAATCTATCGTGAGTATTTCAAAAACTCTCCGTTCGTATCAGTGCTCGGACAAGGTCAAATGCCGAATACGGGAAGTGTCCTGGGAAGTAATTACGTTCAACTTAGCGTGAATGTTGATGAACATGCCGGGCAGCTCGTCGTTATTGCCACACTGGATAACTTGGTGAAGGGCGCTGCCGGGCAGGCCATCCAAAACGCAAATATCATGTGCGGTTACTTGGAAACAACCGGTTTATTGCAAACAGGTGTATCGCCGTGAGTGTGACCGAGCCCATCGGATTCAACGCTTCAGGCGTGGCTGCCGGCTTGAAATCCAGCGGAGCAAAAGACGTTGCACTCGTGGTGAACATTGGGCCGAAAGCTCATTCGGCTGCCGTTTTTACCACGAATCGTTTTGCCGCAGCCCCGGTAATATGGTCGCGGCAAATTCTCTCTGGGGGCGACGGTCGGGTAGTTGTATTGAATTCCGGAGGAGCAAATGCCTGCACCGGTCCTGAAGGCTTCCTTGACACGCACCTAACCGCAGAATTCGTAGCGTCGGAACTCAGCAAAGTGGGTGAAGGTGAATTCGGTGCTGGCGAAGTATTCGTGTGCTCCACCGGATTAATTGGTGAACGACTCAATATGCGTGTACTCGAGGGTGGAGTGAAATCCGCAATCACCGAGTTGTCGCCAAAGGGTGGGATCATGGCTGCGGAAGCAATCATGACAACTGACACGAAATATAAAGTTTCAGCGGTGAATGACCATGGATACACGATTGGCGGCATGGCTAAAGGCGCAGGGATGCTCGCTCCCGGCATGGCGACAATGCTTTCTGTGATCACAACGGACGCCGACGTTGACCCCGATTTCTTACAGCAGGCACTGAGTGCGGCTACCTCCCAAACATTTGACCGGTTGGACTCAGACGGTTGCATGTCGACAAACGACACTGTTATTTTGTTAGCAAATTCGGCAAGTGGAGTTGCCCCCGACCCAGAACAATTCCAGGCAGATCTCATCAAGGTGTGTGAGGAATTAGCCCAACTTCTGATGGCAGATGCTGAAGGAGCAACCAAAGAAATTCACATAGAAGTTGTTGGGGCCCGCGACGAAAGTGATGCAGTGATGGTGGGGCGAGCTGTATCACGCAGCAATTTATTCAAATGTGCCATGTTCGGTGAGGATCCCAACTGGGGTCGGATCCTGTCAGCGGTTGGTACAACAACGGCATTTTTTGAGGCTGATCAAGTTGATGTCAGTATTAACGGAGTGAAGATCTGTGCCGCTGGGGGAGTCGGCGAAGATCGTTCCCAAGTTGATCTCACACAGCGACACATTGATGTCCTGATTGATCTACACGCCGGAACGCATCGGGCCTTGATCCGAACAAATGACTTGTCGATCGGTTACGTCGTTGAGAATTCGGAGTATTCAACATGATCTCTGAGGCACCGATTATTGTTATTAAGTTTGGCGGTAACGCAA
>CANMNM010000018.1 GCA_947499275.1 Actinomycetota bacterium
GCCTGAAATTCCTTCGGTCCGTAGAGCCCGACTGCAATTGGACTGGGGCGTAACGGATTTCGACATGCAAAGCCTGGTGAACGCTGGAGCACTTGAATTGATCGTGGCTTCAATTGATGCGGGGGTGCAGCCAGCTGCCGCGCGTAAGTGGTGGACGGGGGAATTGACCAGGGTCGCCAATGAGCGCAATTGCGAGTTGGAGGATCTTACGGTCACTGCCAATGACATAGCCGAAATTGAAAAATTGATTTCCGCGGGTGAACTCACGGACAAAATGGCTCGATCTGTTTTTGAAGGGCTCCTTGATGGCGAAGGCAGCGTGTCGGACATTGTGAGCAAACGCGGACTTGTTGTCGTCAACGACGACGCTTCACTCATTGCTGCAATCACCGCAGCTTTGGCTGACGCGCCGGATATTGCGGAGAAGATTCAAGGTGGAAAGATTGCAGCAGCGGGATCAATAGTGGGTGCGGTAATGAAGGCAACTCAAGGCCAAGCAGATGCAGCGAAGGTGCGCACTCTCTTACTTGAGCAACTTGGGGTAACGGAATAGGGGCTCAAATGACAAATATGAAACCACGAAGCGGAGAGGTAACCGACGGGCTTGAGCGGGCACCAGCCCGAGGAATGCTGCGGGCGGTCGGCATGGGAGACGATGACTTCTCAAAGCCGCAAATTGGGATTGCTTCAAGTTGGAATGAAATCACGCCGTGCAACCTGTCATTGGAGCGACTTGCGAAATCTGCCAAGGAAGGAGTCTTCCAAGCGGGAGGTTTCCCCATGCAATTTGGAACCATTTCTGTCTCTGACGGTATTTCCATGGGCCATGAAGGAATGCATTTCTCCCTGGTGAGCCGGGAAATTATTGCTGATTCGGTTGAAGCTGTTATGCAGGCCGAACGGTTGGATGGAATGGTGACATTTGCCGGTTGTGATAAATCGCTTCCTGGGATGCTCATGGCGTCCGCTCGAATTGATGTCGCCTCCGTGTTCGTTTATGCCGGTTCAATATTGCCAGGATTCGTGAAGCTCGAGGACGGCACCGAAAAAGATGTCACGATCATTGATGCTTTTGAAGCGGTTGGAGCATGCTCTCGCGGGCTAATGTCGCGCGAAGACGTCGATCGAATTGAACGCGCCATTTGTCCGGGTGAAGGAGCTTGCGGAGGAATGTACACCGCAAACACAATGGCAAGTGCCGCAGAAGCCATGGGAATGTCGCTACCAGGTTCAGCTGCCCCGCCGGCTGTTGATCGCCGCCGTGACGGATTCGCCCGCAAATCTGGTGAAGCTGTGGTCGAACTAATTCGTCAAGGCATTACGACGAGGGACATCATTACCCGTCAATCCCTGGAAAATGCGATCGCGATAGTGATGGCATTCGGTGGATCCACCAACGCGGTCCTTCACCTTTTGGCAATTGCTCACGAGGCTGAAGTCGAATTGAATTTGGACGACTTTCACCGGATTGGTTCTAAGGTTCCGTTGCTCGCCGATGTAAAACCCTTTGGGCGTTACGTCATGAGTGACGTCGATCGGGTTGGCGGCGTCCCTGTGGTCTTGCGTGCACTCCTGGATGCCGGGTTGATTAATGGGGATTGCCTGACGGTAACCGGTAAAACGATGGCGGAAAATCTTCGCGATATTAATCCACCAGATCCCGACGGTGACATTTTGTTCGCCTCCAAGAATGCAATTGCAACTTCAGGTGGAATCACGATTCTGGGCGGGTCTTTGGCCCCCGAGGGTGCTGTTGTGAAAAGTGCGGGCGTAGCGGTCGACACTTTTGAAGGCAAGGCCCGTGTTTTTGAGAGAGAGCAAAGCGCGATGGCCGCTCTCGAAGACGGAACAATTAAGGCTGGAGATGTTGTGATCATTCGCTACGAGGGCCCTAAGGGTGGACCTGGAATGCGAGAGATGCTCATGATCACCGGGGCGATCAAGGGCGCGGGACTTGGCAAAGAAGTTCTCCTGATCACCGATGGGCGGTTCTCTGGGGGCACAACTGGGCTATGCGTCGGACATGTCACACCTGAGGCTGTTGACGGAGGTCCGATCGCGCTGGTGGTGGAGGGGGACCTCATATCGATCGATCTCAGTGCGCGCACCCTGGAGTTGCATGTTGATCCAGCAGAATTAGAACGTCGCAGGGCGGCCTTTGTCCCATTGCCTAACCGGTATAAGCGTGGAGTCCTCGCCAAATATGCCAAATTAGTGGGATCAGCCTCCTTTGGTGCCGTTCTTGACTAAGCCCCTGATGACAACGACGTGTTGACAGGTTATGGTTATCCCGTGTTACACACATCAGTCGTAGTTATTAGGCGCACGGGCTAAACAGCAGCCAGTTCCCGTGCGCAGCCCTCCGCAACCCTTAGGGGTCGGGGGGTTTTGCATTACGGGATCAAACCGGACCATATAAAAACGAACCCAAAGCAACTTGACCGAACAGAGACGAGGCACAGCAATCGTGAGTACTTCACATGAGGTGAACTCCGAAGCGGGCACGCAGGGCACCCCGATGACCGGAGCCCAAAGCCTGATCGCATCATTGGAATCCGCTGGTGTTGAGGTGGTTTTTGGTATACCCGGCGGTGCCATTTTGCCCGCCTATGACCCCATGATGGACTCCACCAAGATTCGCCACATTCTGGTCCGACATGAGCAGGGCGCCGGACACGCGGCAGAGGGTTATGCAAGTGCAACTGGTCGGGTGGGCGTCTGCATTGCAACGAGTGGGCCTGGCGCGACCAACTTGGTCACCCCGATCGCCGACGCCTATATGGACTCGGTCCCCATGGTTGCGATCACGGGACAGGTCCCCAGCGCTGCAATTGGAACCGACGCATTTCAAGAGGCCGATATTCGCGGGATCACTATGCCGATCACCAAACATAGTTTCCTGATCACCGATCCTGCTGAAATCTCCCAGGCGATTGCGCAAGCATTCCATTTGGCATCTACTGGTCGGCCGGGGCCGGTGCTCGTTGACATATCAAAAGATGCCCTCCAAGCTGACACGACGTTCGTGTGGCCAGATTCGATTGACCTGCCCGGATACAACCCTCGAACTCGACCACATTCCAAGCAGATCCGAGAAGCGGCAAAATTGATTTTGTCGAGTCGTCAACCGGTTCTCTATGTCGGCGGTGGTGTCATTCGGGGTAATGCGTCGGTTTCCCTTCGCATTTTGGCCGAGTTGACCGGAATCCCGGTTGTCACAACGCTCATGGCTCGGGGGGCATTCCCCGATTCACATACTCAGCACCTCGGGATGCCCGGTATGCACGGAACGGTTGCAGCCGTTGGCGCACTGCAAAAGGCAGACCTTCTCATTACTCTCGGTGCTCGTTTCGACGATCGTGTTACGGGCAAGCTGTCAACTTTTGCCCCAAATGCAGCCGTGATTCACGCCGACATCGATCCAGCCGAGATCGGCAAGAATCGCGAAGCGGATATTCCGATTGTCGGTGACGTGGGTGAAGTAATCCCGGAACTCATCGCGGCAATCAAGGCTGAAATCGAATTAGGAAACATTGGTGACTACGCCGGATGGTGGAAAGAACTCAACCGAATGCGCGAGACCTACCCATTGGGCTACGACTTGCCCACCGACGGAAGCCTCGCACCCCAATATGTGATTGAACGCCTTGGCAAAATTTCTGGTCCTGAATCCATATATGCGGCGGGCGTGGGTCAACATCAGATGTGGGCGGCTCAATTTATTGGCTACGAATTCCCTGGAACCTGGCTTAATTCAGGTGGTGCCGGAACAATGGGCTATGCGGTTCCCGCGGCAATGGGCGCAAAGGTTGGTTGCCCCGATAAAACGGTGTGGGCAATTGACGGCGACGGCTGTTTCCAGATGACGAATCAGGAACTCGCTACCTGCACGATTAATGAAATCCCAATCAAGGTCGCCTTGATTAACAATTCGAGCCTTGGAATGGTTCGACAGTGGCAGACGCTTTTCTACAACGAAAGATATTCAAATACCGATCTGCAATCGCATAGATTCCCGGATTTTGTGAAGCTAGCTGAAGCTTATGGCGCCCATGGGCTCCAATGTGACAGCGCGGATTCGGTGGATTCAACGATTGAAAAGGCTTTGAGTCTTAACGATGCACCGGTTGTTATTGACTTTGTTGTTCACCGAGACGCCATGGTGTGGCCAATGGTTGCTGCCGGAACTAGCAATGACGAAATACTTTACGCGCGCTCAATCGCGCCTGATTGGGGCAGTGACGACTAATGACTAGACATACTCTTTCCGTCCTAGTTCAGGATCAACCCGGAGTTCTCGCACGGGTGGCTAGCCTGTTTTCTCGTCGAGGGTTCAACATTGAATCCCTCGCCGTTGGCCAAACCGAAGTCCCTGACATTTCTCGGATGACCATCGTGGTCAATGTTGACCGACTGCCACTTGAGCAGGTAACAAAGCAACTGAACAAACTGATTAACGTTCTTAAGATTGTCGAGTTGGAAGCCGACTCCTCGGTTCAGCGCGAGATCATTTTGGTGAAGGTGAAAGCAGACTTTGATTCTCGGAGTCATATTCTGGAAACGGTTCAACTTTTTCGAGCAAAAGTCGTCGATGTCGCCCATGACACCATCACAATCGAGGCTACGGGTGCCCACGATAAGTTACAGGCATTGCTCTCGATGCTCGAGCCTTTTGGAATTCGAGAGTTGGTTCAGTCGGGCATGGTCGCCATGGGGCGTGGTTCACGCTCCATCAGTGATCGAAATGCACGATCCACCGAAAAAACGACATAGAAATCACGTATCATCCAATAAATCGCAATGTAAAACTAATAAGAAGGAGAGCCCCCGTGGCCGAATTATTCTACGAAGTTGATGCAGATCTTGCTGTGATACGTGGTCGTAAGGTCGCTGTCATCGGTTACGGTAGCCAGGGTCACGCACACGCACTCTCCTTGCAGGATTCCGGCGTTGATGTGCGGGTCGGACTCGCCGAAGGTTCCAAGAGCCGGGCAAAGGCCGAGGCAGATGGACTTCGCGTCGTCGATTCAGCGACCGCGGCCGCAGAAGCAGATGTCATCATGATTTTGGTCCCGGACCCCGTTCAAAAGAAGCTTTATGAAGAGTCCATTGAGCCACATCTCAAAGAGGGCGATGCACTGTTCTTTGCACACGGTTTCAATATTCGTTTTGGGTACATCAAGCCACCGGCATTTGTTGACGTCGCGATGGTCGCTCCCAAGGGGCCAGGTCACCTCGTTCGTCGCGAATTCGCCGCCGGACGTGGAGTACCCGTGTTAGTTGCTGTTGAGCAAGATGCCAGCGGAAAAGCATGGTCATTGGCATTGAGCTACGCCGCAGCAATCGGTGGCCTTCGTGCCGGTGGAATCAAGACCACCTTTACTGAAGAATGCGAGACGGACCTATTCGGTGAACAGGCCGTTTTGTGCGGCGGGGCGTCCCAGTTGGTCATGTACGGCTATGAAACCTTGATTGAGGCGGGTTACCAACCAGAAGTTGCCTACTTCGAATGCCTTCACGAACTCAAATTGATCGTCGATCTCATGTACGAGGGTGGAATAGCTAAGCAGCGTTGGAGTGTTTCCGACACGGCCGAATTTGGCGACTACGTTTCAGGCCCCCGCGTTATTGATCCCAGTGTCAAGGTAAATATGCAAGCTGTCCTCGCCGATATCCAAAACGGGAGCTTTGCCGAACGTTTTGTCAACGATTACAACAACGGAAGCACCGAGTTCCTTGAACTCCGAGCCAAGGGGGAAAAGCACCCAATTGAAGCCGTTGGGCGCAAGCTTCGCTCCATGATGTCGTGGGTTTCAGGCGATGACAAAGATTATGTTGAAGGATCGGCTCAAAGGTAGTTCGTGGGCGAGTGCTGGGGAAGAATAAAGGCTCACGAGCGGAGTTTTCGACGGGTCATTAGGATTGGTCCGTGCCTAAATCCCGAGTATTAATTGCCGAAGAACTTTCACCCGCAACAGTTGAGGCCCTGGGTCCAGATTTTGAGATCATCAACTGTGACGGCGCCAACCGTGAAGAATTGTTAGCAGCGATAGTTGACGTTGATGCAATTCTTGTTCGTTCAGCCACGATGGTTGATGCAGAGGCACTTGCGGCCGCGAAAAACCTCAAGGTTGTGGCTCGCGCGGGAGTAGGTCTTGACAATGTTGATGTGAAGGCTGCAACCCTGGCGGGAGTCATGGTGGTCAACGCCCCGACTTCAAACATTGTCAGCGCGGCTGAATTGGCTGTGGGCCTGCTCTTGGCCAGTGCACGCCACATCGTTCCGGCCAATGAAGCATTGCGCAAAGGGGAATGGAAGCGGAGCAAGTTCACCGGTGTTGAAGTCGCGGACAAGGTTGTTGGCGTTGTTGGACTTGGGCGCATTGGAGTGTTGGTCGCTCAGAGGCTCAGTGCATTTGGAGTTCGGCTGATTGCCTACGACCCATACGTGCAGCCAGCACGAGCGGCTCAATTGGGAGTTCGCATGGTGACCCTTGATGAATTACTCGTCGAGAGTGATTTCATTACTATTCACTTACCTAAAACCCCGGAAACTGTCGGGCTTATTGGCGATGCAGAATTACACAAGACTAAGCCAACCGTTCACATCATTAATGCGGCTCGTGGTGGAATTATCGATGAAACGGCGCTCTACAATGCGATCGTTGATGGTCGCGTGGCTGGAGCCGGAGTTGATGTCTATGGAAAAGAGCCCTGTACAGACTCCCCATTGTTTTCGCTTGAGTCTGTAGTTGCCACTCCGCACCTAGGCGCCTCAACCGATGAAGCCCAGGAAAAGGCCGGTATTTCTGTTGCTAGATCAGTTCGATTGGCGCTCGCTGGCGAACTAGTTCCTGACGCGGTCAATGTCCAAGGAGGCAATCTTCACGAAGACATTAAGCCATTAATTCCACTGACAGAAATGCTCGGTGTAATTGCCTGCGCCCTTGCGGATTCAGCAATAGTTCGAGTTGAGGTTGAAGTTCGAGGGGCTGTCATTGAACATGATGTTCGAGTCCTCGAGCTCAGCGCTACCAAGGGTGTATTCCAAAACTTGGTACACGATCCAGTTTCTTTCGTAAATGCTCCCGTTCTTGCGGAACAGCGTGGAGTCGAGATCTCCCTAAAAACAGAGCGCATCAGTGACGACCACAAGAACTTGGTGAGCGTGAGTGTTACCCAGACAGACGGCGAAGTTGTTGTCGTTTCTGGAACAGTAGCGGGGAGCAAGCACCAAGCCAAAGTTGTCAACATCAATGGCTTTGACATTGACGTCCCGATCAGTTCACATATGGCATTTTTCCGTTACCACGATCGACCTGGAGTTATTGGAGCGGTGGGCAATCTGTTGGGCGATGCTGGGATCAACATTGCGGGTATGCAGGTAAGTCGAGATAACGACGGACATGCGTTGATTGTTCTGACAGTTGATTCGCCAATTGCTCCGGTTCTATTGGATCAGATCACCAGCGAAATCGGTGCGCATACTGGGAAATCGGTAGCGCTCTAACCCCGCATCGCCCTGTTCACCGCACTGATAATCCCTTTGAGGGAAGAGGTCGTAATGGAAGGATCAATTCCGACCCCCCACAGGACTTTTCCGTCGACCGCACATTCAAGGTAGGAAGCTGCGGTCGCATCTCCACCTGCGCTGAGGGCGTGCTCGGTGTAGTCCAGAACACGAACGTCAATTCCATACTCGCCCATTGCCTGACAAAAGGCAGCGATGGGACCGTTACCCGATCCATTCAAGGTAACTTCGCTATTCCCATCGGTGATATTTGCTTCAATGGTCGTGTGCCCGTTGACATCCGAGTTTTGGCTCACTGAGCGCAAGGAGAAGCGGCCCCATGGAGCTTGGGTATCCGGCAGGTATTCCGATGAGAATGCCGACCACATAGCGCTGGGAGCGATCTCTCCGCCTTCAGTGTCGGTCACTTTCTGAATTACCTGTGAGAATTCAATTTGAAGCCGACGAGGCAGGTCAAGCCGATGTTCGGTGCGCATGATGTAGGCGACACCACCTTTGCCAGACTGCGAATTTACCCGGATTACCGCTTCATAGGTACGGCCCAAATCCTGAGGGTCAATCGGAAGGTAGGGGACTTCCCAGCGAAATGAGTTGACGTCGACTCCTGCAGCCTGGGAATCGGCTTTCATGGCGTTGAGCCCTTTATTAATTGCGTCTTGGTGTGAGCCGGAAAATGCTGTGAAAACTAGGTCCCCACCATAGGGATGGCGTTCGTGAACGGGGATCTGGTTGCAATATTCAACGGTTCGCCTGATTTCATCAATATTTGAGAAATCAATTTCGGGGTCTATGCCTTGACTGAACAGATTCATGCCCAGTGTCACCAGGCAAACATTGCCCGTGCGTTCGCCGTTGCCAAAGAGGCAACCTTCAATCCGATCGGCGCCAGCAAGGTACCCCAGCTCTGCGGCGGCGACACCCGTGCCGCGGTCATTGTGGGGGTGAAGTGAGAGCACGATTGAGTCTCGGCGAGCGAGGTTGCGATTCATCCATTCGATTGAGTCCGCGTAAACATTCGGGGTTGCCATCTCGACCGTGGCGGGGAGATTGAGAATCACCTTGTGATCGGGTGTCGGCTGCCACACGTCGGTGACCGCATTACAGATCTTAAGGGCGAACTCCAGCTCGGTTCCCGTGTAGGACTCCGGGGAGTATTCAAAGTAGATATCGGTATTCGGAGTGATCTCCTGCGCGTATTTGGCACAGAGCTGGGCTCCATGAACGGCAATGTCAATAATTCCCGACTCGTCGAGCCCAAAAACGACCCGTCTCTGCAGAGTCGAGGTCGAGTTGTAGAGATGCACAATCGCCTGCTTGACTCCGATCAAGGATTCAAATGTTCGCTCAATGAGGTGTTCACGAGACTGGGTGAGTACCTGAATCACGACATCATCGGGTATTTTTCCCTCTTCGATTATTTGTCGCACGAAATCAAAATCTGTTTGCGAAGCAGAGGGGAACCCAACTTCGATTTCCTTGTAACCCATGGATACGAGCAACTCAAACATTGCCATTTTGCGCGCCGGAGTCATGGGATCAATGAGGGCTTGGTTGCCGTCGCGTAGGTCAACGGCGCACCATCGGGGGGCGCTCGTCATTGACTTGGTGGGCCAGGTGCGATCAGGAAGATCGATGGGCGTGAAGGGTCGATACCGGTCAAATGGCATTCCCGAGGGTTTTTGACTATTGCGTATTTCGTAGCTATTTGATGTGTTCATTGTGGTCTCCGCGGCTAGGTTATTTCGGCTGATGAGGTAACCGGCGGAGCAGATTCTTGCTCGGCTGCTCCAGTAGTTCGGCCCGCGACGAGGATCCGGCTGTTATGCCTCGGCGCGGCAGCGAAGTGAGAGGCAGAGAGGCGAGAGGAGGAACCGGGGCTTCATAGTGCATAAAGACTAGCACCGATCTTCGGGAAGCCGAGTACCCACTAAAGTTCACGCATGAAGGCCAACTACTCGATCGCACTTATCCCAGGAGATGGAATCGGCACCGAGGTGGTCGATGAAGCCATAAAGGTTCTCAATGTCATCGCGCCCAAGGCCGGTTTCACGTTTGAAACGACCGAATACGACCTAGGGGCTAAACGCTATAACGCCACGGGCGAGTTGCTGCCCGACTACATCATTGAGGAGTTGCGCGCAGCCGATGCAATTCTCTTGGGTGCTATCGGCGACCCCAGTGTTGCACCTGGGATCCTAGAGCGAGGAGTCCTGCTGCCTTTGCGTTTCACGCTGGATCATCACGTAAATTTGCGGCCCGTCAAGCTATACGAGGGTGTCGCGGGGCCACTGGTCGGTAAGGGGCCCGCGGATATTGACTTCATCGTCTGCCGTGAAGGTACGGAAGGTCCCTACGTTGGGGTGGGCGGCATTTTGAGAAAAGACACACCGCATGAGGTGGCGACTGAAGTAAGCGTGAATACAGCATTCGGTGTGGAGCGCATTGTGCGAGACGCTTTTGAAAGGGCATCCCGCAGACCGCGTAAAAAGGTGACCCTGGTTCACAAAACTAATGTTTTGGTTTTTGCTGGCAATCTTTGGGAAAGAACGTTTAATCGCGTTGCGCTGGAATTCCCAGAAGTCACGACTGATTATTTGCACGTGGATGCTGCATCGATGTTCTTCTTGACCAACCCCGAGCGCTTTGACGTTCTCGTTACCGACAATCTATTCGGAGATATCGTTACTGACATTGGCGCTGCAATCGTCGGAGGAATTGGATTGGCAGCCAGCGGAAATATTGATCCGAGTCGAAAAAATCCCAGCATGTTTGAACCTGTGCACGGTTCTGCACCGGATATTGCGGGCCTTGGGAAAGCAGATCCCACCGCAACCGTCATGTCGCTCGCGATGCTTTTGGATCATATTGGCGAGCCTCAAGCGGCCCAGTGGATTGAGCAGGGGGTCGCAGCAGATCTTGGCTCGCGCGGTACGAAGAGCCGATCCACTTCAGAGATTGGTTCAGCACTTGCGAATGCGAGTTTGACTGCAGCAGAGGGAAACTGACATGCCCGGTTTGTGGAAGATTGAGAACAAGACTGCAGGCGCGGTCCGACTAGCTGAGACACAACGAGAACAAATTTTATTAAATCCAGGTTTTGGAAAATACTTTACGGATTCTATGGTGACCGCGGACTGGGATGTCGACAACGGTTGGCATGATGCCCAGCTGATTCCCTACGGTCCCTTGTTACTGGATCCGGCAACAAATTTTATGCACTATGGACAGGCAATTTTCGAGGGGCTTAAGGCGTATCGCCATGAAGACGGCAGTATCAAGACATTCCGACCCTTTGAAAATGCCCGGCGCTTTGAACGTTCAGCCAGGCGCTTGGCCATGGCGGAAGTCCCCGAAGAACTTTTCGTGGCAAGTATCGAAGAACTTGTTGCACATGACCAAGACTGGGTTCCCGCAGGGCGAGAGCGATCCCTTTATCTCAGGCCGTTCCTCATTTCAACCGAAGTTGGACTTGGGGTAAGGCCAGCAAATGCTTATAAGTATGTCCTCATTGCGTCTCCTGCAGGTGCATATTTTGCTGGCGGAATAAATCCAGTTTCGGTGTGGATCTCCGATGAATACGTTCGGGCTGCTCCAGGGGGAACGGGGGAGGCTAAATGCGCTGGAAACTATGCGGCTTCGCTGCTCGCCCAAGCGGAGGCATCAGCTCATGGCTGCGATCAAGTGGTGTGGCTTGACGCGGTTGATCGGCAACGGATTGAAGAGATGGGGGGAATGAACCTGTATTTCGTTTATGGCGCAGGGGATTCGGCTCGAATCATGACCCCCGCGTTGACGGGTTCGCTGCTCCCGGGAATTACTCGTGAATCTCTCATCACGGTGGCATCCGACCTTGGGATTAGGGTCGATCAAGGTGAGATCACCGTGGAGCAACTCAGGACCGGCTGTGAAAATGGCGAAATCACCGAGGTATTCGCCTGTGGGACGGCAGCGGTGATTACTCCCGTCGGTACGGTCAAGAGTCGAACAAACGGTTCATTTGACGTAGCCGGAGGCAAGTCCGGTGAAATCACTCTGGCATTACGTAATGCGTTGCTGGACATACAGTCAGGTGCGGTGGCCGACCGTCACAACTGGATGCACGCGCTCGTAAATTAATCAGGTTTTATCGTTAAAGATTGTTTTTGAGCCAGTGGAAACGGAGTAAGAAATGACCAAGAGCGACGCTTTTCACGTGTATGACACAACTTTGCGTGATGGTGCCCAGCGAGAAGGTATTTCCTATTCAGTGAATGACAAAATTGCAGTGGCGCGTTTACTCGATGATTACGGCGTTGATTTCATCGAAGGTGGGTGGCCTGGCGCTATGCCCAAAGACACTGAGTTCTTTGAAATCGCCAAGACAGCTCCCTTTCGTCATGCTCAACTCGTCGCATTTGGTGCAACTCGTAAAGTGGGTGTTGCGGTAGAAGATGACCTCCAGGTCAAGGCTCTTCTTGATAGTGAATCTCCGGTAATAACGTTGGTGGCAAAGTCTGATATCCGACATGTGGAGCAGGCACTGAAGACGTCGGGTGCCCAAAACCTAGAAATGGTGTCTGACACGGTCCGGTACCTGGTTTCACACGGCCGCAGAGTTTTCGTTGACTTAGAACACTTTTTTGACGGCTACAAGGCTGATCCAGAATATGCATTTTCGGTACTCGAGGTGGCTCATCAGGCAGGGGCATCCGTTGTGGTGCTGTGTGACACGAATGGCGGAATGTTGCCTCATGGAATCGAGAGAATAGTCACAAAGGTAATTCAACGCTCGGATGCCAGAATTGGGATTCATTGCCAGGATGACACCGCATGTGCTGTCGCGAACACGCTGGCCGCGGTTGAGGCTGGAGCCACCCATGTGCAATGCACGGCCAATGGCTACGGGGAAAGGACCGGGAACGCCGACCTATTTGCTGTAGTTGCCAACCTGCAATTAAAGATGGGCATTGAATGCATTCCGGCCGAGGCGTTATCGGAGACGTATCGGGTGTCACACGCCATTGCTGAAATCGCGAACATCACACCTGATACGCACCAGGCATATTCCGGGGTTTCGTCATTCGCCCATAAGGCTGGGTTACATGCGAGTGCACTAAAAATTAATGCCGATCTGTACAACCATATTGATCCGGTAACGGTCGGAAATATTCAGCGGGTGCTCGTTACAGAAATGGCTGGGCGTGCCTCAGTAGAACTTAAGGGTGCCGAGTTAGGGCTGGATCTGGGCGAGAGTCCTGCTGTCGTTTCTGCTGTAGTTGAACGGGTAAAGGCGTTGGAGGCGCAGGGTTGGTCGTTTGAAGCTGCAGATGCGTCATTTGAGCTACTCGTCCGCGAGGAGCAGGGCTCTGGTCGAAAATTTACCGTCGAATCATGGCGAACAATCGTTGAGCAGCGCGAAGATGGAAAAGTTGTTAGTGAGGCGACCGTCAAATTACATGCAAACGGTGAGCGCCTCGTCTCAACGGGGGAAGGAAACGGTCCCGTTAACGCATTGGATAATGCCCTACGAAACGCAATATCCCAGCTATTCCCAGACTTGGGCAAGCTTGAGTTGACCGACTACAAGGTTCGAATCCTTGAAGGAATCAAAGGAACTGGCGCTACTACGCGCGTCCTTCTTGAAACCACCGATGGTGAGCGAGTGTGGACCACGATCGGTGTACACGAAAATGTTATTGCGGCATCCTGGCAAGCCTTGGACGACGCCGTTCACTTCGGCCTCGTGCGCGGCCGTCCGTGAATTGCGTATAGTCCTAGCCGATAGTGT
>CANMNM010000019.1 GCA_947499275.1 Actinomycetota bacterium
ACCGGAGCAGCAGCCGAGTCAGAAGACTTCGACTTTGCATCACTGAGTGGCTGGCCAACTTTGCAGTTGTCGCGGTAGATAGCGAGAGCCTTGATTCCCATCTTCCAACCCTGGAAATACACCTCTTCGACTTCTTCTACCGTTGCATCAGAGGGCATATTCACCGTCTTGCTGATCGCACCCGAGATGAATGGTTGCACTGCTGCCATCATGCGAACGTGTCCCATTGGAGTGATGGAACGCGCGCCCATGGCGGTGTCAAAGATCGCGTAATGCTCTTGCTTGAGACCGGGGGCATCAATGACATGACCGTTCTCACCAATGAATTCAACGATCGCTTCTACGGTTTCCTCGGCGTATCCAAGTTTGCGTAGTGCACGAGGAATCGTTTGGTTCACGATCTGCATGGAACCACCACCCACGAGCTTCTTGAACTTGACCAATGAGAAGTCAGGCTCGATACCGGTGGTGTCGCAGTCCATCATGAATCCGATGGTTCCTGTTGGTGCCAGAACCGAAGACTGAGCATTGCGGTAACCATTGGCCTCACCGATCGTGAGGGCGTCTTCCCAAACTTTGACTGCGAGTGTCGTTACATCGCCATCAAGGCTGCTGGAGAATCGAATGTTGTCGTTGCTTGACGCATGCTTGCGCATTACTCGCTTGTGGGCGTATTCGTTGCGCGCATAGCCTTCATATGGACCAACAATTCCGGCGAGTTCCGCACTGCGCTTGTAAGCAGTTCCCGTCATGAGGGAAGTGATGCCTGCGGCGAAAGCACGCCCTGCTTCAGAGTCGTACGGCAAACTCGTCGCCATAAGCAGTGCGCCAAGGTTTGCGTAACCAATACCCAATTGACGGAAACGACGGGTTGTGTCGCCGATAGGTGCTGTCGGGAAGTCTGCGAAACAGATTGAGATATCCATCGCTGTAATGACGTATTCAACAGCCTTGGAGAACTGCTCCGCATCAAAGGTGTCGTCATCTTTGAGGAACTTGAGCAGGTTCAAGCTGGCCAAGTTGCATGATGAGTTATCCAGGCTCATGTACTCCGAGCAAGGGTTGGATGCATTGATCCGGCCCGTCTCGGGGTTGGTGTGCCAGTCGTTGATGGTGTCGTCATATTGGATACCTGGATCCGCACAGGCCCAGGCTGCCTCGGTCATCTTGCGGAATAGTTCGCGTGCGTCAACTGTTTCGACGACCCGACCATCGGTGCGAGCTGTCAAACCAAATGGCTCACCATTTTCAACAGCAGACATGAACAGGTCGGAGACGCGAACTGAGTTATTCGCATTCTGGTATTGGACACTGGCGATATCAGCGCCACCCAAATCCATGTCGTAACCCGCGTCACGCAGGACGCGAATCTTGTCCTCTTCGCGGACCTTGGTCTCGATGAACTCTTCAATGTCGGGGTGATCCACGTCAAGCACCACCATTTTGGCCGCGCGACGGGTAGCACCACCGGATTTAATAGTTCCGGCTGATGCATCGGCTCCGCGCATGAAGGAAACCGGACCCGATGCTGTTCCACCGGATGAGCGCAATAGTTCCTTGCTGGAACGAATACGGGAAAGATTCAACCCTGCGCCTGAACCGCCTTTGAAAATCATGCCCTCTTCGCGGTACCAGTTAAGAATTGAGTCCATGGTGTCATCGACACTCAAGATGAAGCAGGCGCTGACCTGCTGGGGCGCTGTTGTTCCCACGTTGAACCAGACAGGTGAGTTGAAGGAAAACACCTGGTGCAACAGCATGTAGGTCAGTTCGTGCTCAAAGATTTCGGAATCCTTGTTCGTGCGGAAGTAACCATTGTCGCGACCTGCCTTGGTGTAGGTCAGGACAACCCGATCAATGAGTTGCTTCAGACTCCACTCCCGATTTTCCGCACCTAGCGCACCACGAAAGTACTTTGTGGTGACGATTGTCGAGGCATTCACACTCCAAAAATCAGGATATTCAACACCACGCTGCTCGAAAACTATTTCACCTGTTTTCCAGTTGTTCTGAACGACGTCGCGTCGCTCCCAACTTACATCGTCATAAGGGTGGATGCCCTCGGTGGTGAAAAGACGAACCATCTCGAGTCCTGGCGCGCCAACCGTATTGTTGACGAAATCCTCTTTCGATGTGAATGTGGGTGCTTCTGGTGCCTGCGTCATGGTGGTGCCTTTCGATTTATGGGAAGTTTCTATTGTGATTGTTGTATTTACTTGTGGTCGGCGTTCAACTGTTTTTGCTTGTTGAACGATCAGGTTCTCGTCCAGTGGGCTCGCCTTCGGCTCGAAGGAGGGCAATTTCAGCTTCAAAATCTTCAAGAGTGTCAAAGGATCGATAAACGGAAGCGAACCGAAGGTAGGCAACCTCGTCGAGTTCGCGAAGTGGAGCAAGGATTGCGAGTCCAACTTCCTGGGCAGGGATTTCACTATTTCCGGTGGCGCGGAGAAAATCTTCGACGCGCTGTGCAAGAAGTGCGAGATCATCATCAGAGACTGGCCTTCCTTGGCATGCTTTGCGGACCCCACTAATGACCTTGCTTCGATTAAATGGCTCGCTCACGCCACTTCGTTTGACCACAGCGAGGGCAGCTACTTCAGCGGTTGTGAACCGCCGTCCACATTGACCACATTCGCGGCGCCGGCGAATGGCCATCCCTTCCTCAACCGTTCTGGAGTCGACGACCCGGGAGTCTTCTTCACGGCAAAATGGACATTTCATTGGTGGCTAACTCCCTTCACATCACTGACTCTGTCAACTAGTAACTCTCGTAACATTTACAACTTCAAACCCTTGCGTAACACCCGTAACGCTAAAACACCCATCCTGTGGACTACTTGTGGATGGACTTCGTCTAACCTGTGTACTTAAACCACAACCTGTGGACAAGCACAACGGAATTGCTACTACATCTAGGGGTGTGAATCTAATGTATCCAGGCGCGTAATGCAACCTGTTTCGCTCGGCGTGTTGCTTTCGCGGCGGTGAAGACTCCCCCACAGCTGTATTGAGATGCCCAACAGCGAAATTGTCCCTATTTCCAATGCTTTCTGGCATAAAGCTGGTGACCGGCGATACGCCATTTGGTCATTTGTTAGGAGATCGGGACGATGAGGGACTGCCCCGGGAATACGTGCTGTGATCCCAAATCGTTCATTTCGCGGATCCGGATCACTAAATCACGAGGATCACCTGCGGGGTCGATACTTTGAGCAATCGACCACAAGTTTTCACCCGATTGCACGACGACAATGCCGGTCACAGGTCCTTGCGAACTCCCTGCGGCATCTGCTGATCCGCTACCAAAAAAAACCCAAACGAAGAGGGCCACAAGTGTCAAAGTGAGACCCAGAACGACCCTGCCCCGTGCGGTAAGCACAATTGCAGATCTGTTCGGCGTTGTGGCATGGGAAGTGCAACGTGTGGGGTTAATCGTGGTGTTCATGGGGAAGCCTTTCAGTTATTCGAACTAATGTACGATTTATAGCACTGAGATTGCGACACGTCCAGTACATTTCGAACATGTGTTTGATTCGTGTCGTTTTCTGGGCTAACCTGACTTCACCAGATGGGTCTGACATTCTCGTTAGTTATCCGTTGGTAAGGATTTCCCCTCACATTGACAAGGAGTCACCATGGCTGGCCGGATCCAAAAACCGAAAGACTCAGGCACCCTTGAGCACAAGGCGCTCGGCGATTCCGTGGTGACGCAGCTTCACGACCCCTCCCGCAGTGAACTCTCCCCCCGCCAACGGGCAATCTTGGACATGATCCGTGAAACGACCTTGGAGCGCGGATACCCGCCCAGTGTTCGCGAAATCGGTGAGTCAGTCGGTCTCACCAGTCCTAGTTCGGTGGCACACCAATTAAAGAACTTACAGCGGGCCGGCTATTTACGGATTGACCCCAATCGCCCCAGGGCGCTGGTTCTCTCGCCAGAAACACCTGAGTATGGATCATCGGATCTCGTCGAATCGAACACCTCGATGCAGAACGTCCCGGTACTCGGTCGCATTGCTGCCGGTGGACCAATCCTGGCCGAGCAATCCGTCGAGGCGATGTTTCCGCTCCCTCGCGACCTGGTTGGTGAGGGCGATCTTTTCAGTCTCAAAGTGGTCGGTGACTCCATGGTGGATGCGGCAATCTGTGATGGTGACTGGGTTGTTATCCGGCAACAATCGACCTGTGAAAACGGCGATATCGTGGCAGCTTTGATTGACGATGAAGCGACGGTAAAAACCTTCAAGCGGCGTGATGGCCACGTGTGGCTGATGCCACACAACCCGGCCTATTCCCCAATCTTGGGTGACCATGCGCAAATTCTGGGCAAAGTTGTTTCGGTACTGCGCAAACTTTAATTGGGCATAACCCAAGACTATTTGCCCGTACGCCGCGCATTCGATTCACCGCGTAATCGTTCCAAAGCATTAATGGCTATGGTCGCATCTGTCGTGAACCACATCGGCGGCATGCTTTTTCGCAAGCTACTCCCGTAGCCGGAATTCGCGAGACGTGAATCCAAAACACTCACGACCCCCTTGTCTTGCCCACTTCGAATCAACCTGCCCGATGCCTGGGCGAGAAGTAGTCCGGCTCGTGGAAGGGTCACCGACCGAAATCCTGAGCCACCTGCTTCATCAACTCGCGCTGACCGAGCTGACATCACGGGATCATCGGGTCGAGGGAAGGGGATGCGGTCAATAATGACCTGAATACACGAATCACCCGGTACATCGACACCCTGCCACAGCGAAAGTGTCCCGATCAGGGTTGACTCAATGTCAGTGGTGAACCGCTCCACAAGGAGGGACACGGATTCACCTTTTCTTTGAACGTGGAGTGCACTATCGCACCGAACCCGCAAATACTCAGCCGCTTTCTCAACAGCACGCCAACTAGAACACAAAATCAAGGTGCGCCCGCCCGCAGCTTCGACTAACTCCCCCATTACGTCCAGGGTCGCCATATCAAGGCCCTCACGGCCGGGTGGTGGCAAGTTAGCTGCAACATAAAGAATTCCCTGTTGTGCATAGTCAAATGGGGAACCAACATCAATGGTCTCGGTGCGCTTGTCAGTTCCCAAACCGAGTGATGCTGCAATTGCATCAAAGTTGCCACTCGTTGTGAGAGTCGCGCTGGTCACCACCGCAAACTTTTCGGCGAATAATTTGTCCCGCAAAAGGTGCGCCACACTCAACGGGGCACTGTGCAGTGTCGGAGGTCGACCATCATGATCAATCCACAGAACGGAGTCGTTTCCTTGAGAGATGAACGCTCCCGCAAAATCGTGGAGTTCTTCAAGCCCGCCTCGAGCCCGCTGATTTCTCGCTGCGATATCAGGATCCTCACCCTTTTGGGGCGCCATCTCGGTTACACCAGCGTGGCTGGCATCACGGATCAAAGTCAATGCGAGAAGCAACTGGGAATCAACAAACGGGAGACGGGTTAAACCACTTGTCGGATCCGAAGATGCGAGTAATGCGTCTTCGAAAGCTTTCTGCGAGTCGACCAAGGCATCCATTGTTTGGTCACTCACCTGCGACCCAACTCGTGAGATCACCCTTTCCACTCCAGCCGCATTGAGTTCAATGGTGATGGCACCGGTTGCTCGATCAACGATTTCATGTCCTTCATCGATGATCACAATGTCGTGTTCGGGCAAAATGGGAATACCTTCAACAACATCGATTGCCAACAAAGCATGATTCGTCACGACAATGTGGGCAGCCTGGGCTTGCAGTCGCCTTTTTGCAGTGAAGCAATCCTCACCATATGAACACTTGGATTCACCGACGCACTCGCGTCGATTCACCGAGAAAGCACGCCACACCCGCGCATCAATATCGTCGCCAAAGTCATCTTTGTCACCGGTTTCAGTGCTTGTTGCCCATGCACGGACGGCAACCGCTTTATCCCCTAGTACACCGCGACTCACCTCAAAAAGCGCCTCCCCGTCCGGGTCGGGAACCTCTGAATGCAGTTTTTGTAAACACACATAATTGTTTCGACCTTTGAGAACCGCGTACGTCAATGTAACGCCATATTCACTCGCCAAAGTGGATGCGAGCAAGGGTAAATCCTTCTCCATCAGCTGGCGCTGGAGCGCGATGGTGGCGGTTGAGACGACAACTGTGCTTCCACCTTCGCTCAATGCGTGAGCGGCAGCAGGAACCAGGTAGCCGAGGGATTTCCCTGTTCCCGTTCCCGCTTGGATTATTCGATGCCCTCCGGCGGTCAGACCCTCGACAATTGTTGCAACCATCTGTTGCTGTCCAACCCGCTCCGACCCGTCAAAGGCATCAACTGTTTTTTGAAGTAGTTCTTGTGCGTCAATATCAACCGGCACGCAAGATCCCTTGACGCTCAATCTCAGCGGCCAAACCGGGTGGCACCAGCGCAGTGACGCAACTTCCCAATTCCACATGGTTGATTTGCACGTGCTCACCTGTTTCGTGAATGCGTGCGAGCAGATCCCCTCGACTGTAGGGAATCGTTACCTCAATCGCCACAAGAGTTTGAGGTAATTCCGAGTCAATTCTTTGTAGTAGTTCGTCCAGCCCAGCACCCGTGTGTGCGCTGATGACAATCGCATGAGGGAAGGAACCTTGGATTGCGGCGATATCCATTGGGTTTGCAATATCTGATTTGTTGATTGCAATAATTTCAGGGATTTCGCCAGCTCCAATTTCATTAAGAACCTCACGCACCGCCGAAATCTGCCCGAATGGATCTTCGTCTGATGCATCGACCACATGCACGATGAGACTGGCTTCCTGGACTTCGGTAAGTGTTGACCGAAAGGCCTCAATGAGTGCGTGAGGCAGGTGGCGGACAAAACCCACGGTGTCTGCGAGAGTGAATTCTTTACCGCTCGGGGCTTTCATTTTTCGGACAGTGGGATCCAAAGTTGCAAATAGTGCATCTTGTACAAGCACACCGGATCCAGTTAATGCATTAAGCATACTAGATTTTCCCGCATTCGTATAACCGGCTAATGCAACGGTTGCTATTCCTGAGGCTTCTCGGGCGCTGCGCTGGGTTCTGCGGGTGGCTTCCAGCGCCTTGAGTTCGCGGCGCAATTTTGTCATTTGGGCCCTGATTCGACGACGATCGGTTTCAATCTTTGTCTCCCCGGGACCTCGCGTGCCTAAGCCCCCACCGGCACCGCCAGCGTGACCACCAGCTTGCCGGCTAAGGGACTCACCCCAACCGCGAAGTCGAGGCAACAGGTACTGCATCTGTGCGAGCGAAACTTGAGCCTTACCTTCACGACTACGGGCATGCTGCGCGAAGATATCGAGAATCAACCAAGTGCGGTCAACCACTTTTACCTTCACGGCACTTTCCAACTGACGCAGTTGCCCCGGTGTCAATTCACCGTCGCAGACAACCGTGTCAGCGCCCGTCTCGGCCACGATAAGTGCCAGTTCCTTGACTTTTCCTGAACCCAGGTAGGTCGCGGTATCGGGCGCATCGCGGCGCTGGATCACCCCGTCCACGACAACGGATCCTGCAGTTTCCGCGAGTGCCGCCAACTCCCGCAATGAACGCTCTGCTGACTCAACGGTTCCACCGGTCCAAACGCCCGCAAGAACCACCCGCTCAAGCCGGATCTGTCGATATTCGACCTCGGAGATGTCCTGCAGTTCCGTGGACAATGAGGAGACTTTGCGAAGACCAGCCCTCTGTTCGAGTTCAAGACTGACGTCTACATCTTGCTCGAAGTCTGATTCATTCACGTCCCCAGTATCGCAGATCCCTGCCAGATGACCTACTGCTAAATATCAACCGGTGAACCCACGACCAAGATCAGATTAAAACGCGACCACGAGCCACGAGTTCGGCTTCTCCGCGTAAAGTGAAACAGCCTGTTGTAACGTTTTCACTCACGAGGAGCTCCCCTCCGGGCACAGAGACTTTCCAATCCAGATGATTTTCATACCCTGATGCACTGCGCCTAGCAGCCCAAGCGACCGCACACGCTCCCGTCCCACAGGATTGGGTTTCACCCACTCCACGTTCAAAAACGCGCATAGTGACTTCACCGGGTGCCGTTATGGCGGCGAATTCAACGTTCATACCCTCAGGAAATGCATCAAGGGGTTCAGCCGTGGGAATCTCAAGCAGACTTAGTTGAGTGAGCACCGTTTGTTCCACCCAACACACGGCATGTGGATTTGGGAAGAACACACCCACGGAATCAAATGACTCGCCCGTTGCTAAATGAATCTTTGCGGTTAACGCAGGCGATTGCTCAAGTGCCGGCCCCATTTCCACAGATACGGTCAGATCGGGGTGCATGTGAACTGCCCGCACTCCCCCGCGCGTTGATATAGAGAATTCTTTTTCTGTCTCAAGTCCATTCGCGACTAAATATCTAGCAAATACACGGGCTCCGTTGCCACACATTTCAGCATAACTGCCATCAGCGTTTTGGTGATCCATGAACCAGGTTGCATCGCCGTGATCGATTCCGGGTAAATCAATGTTTTGGGTCCGAACTGCACCGATTACACCGTCAGCACCTAGCCCCAAACGACGATTGCACAGCGCCTCCACCTGAGCGGGCGAGACGTCGACCGTTGCATCTTCATTGTTGTAGAGGATAAAATCATTGGCAGTCCCATGACCTTTAACAAACGCCAATTCAGCCAATAAACTCACCACACCACTCTATTGGCCCAGCACGATTGCACGTTGATAGGCCGCGCGCACCCGATGATCAATTTCGCTCCACGAATATTTTGGGGGAATTTGCGCATTGTGTTCGAGGATGGTGTGCAGAGAATTTCGGTTTGTATCCCAATACTTTATTGCCATTGCCATGCCATTGTCTGAATTACAGATCTGACCGTCTGTTCCATCAGCAATAAAGGTCTGTGTTCCAGTTCCACTCCTGGCCACCACAGCGAGTCCGTTAGCCCGCGCCTCCAAAGCCGCGATCCCGAATGACTCTTTAGTCGAGGGTTGGATGAATATTTGCGATCGCTCCAGAACCGACTTGAGTTCTGCCGACTCTAGGCGACCCAGAAACGTTATCGGCAGGTCAGCCTTTCGGGCATTTCTTTCCCACATGGAACGTTCGGGACCGTCGCCAATGATGTTGAGGTACGCATCAACTCCGAGTTTTTTCACGTCCCTCATGACGTGAAGCAGTGCTCCCGTTCGCTTACGCGGTGCAATTCGAAGCACACTGACAAGCTGAAGGGGCGTAGCCTTCCAATCTGCAACACCCGTACGAGCCCAGAGGCTTGGGTCAATTCCATTGGGTACAACGTCTATATCAACGCCAAGGGATGCTCTCATGTGGTCGGCTGCCACATCACTGACAGCACTCATGGCCACTCGATTCCACTTCAACCACGCACCACTGATTCCAAACATCGGACGAGCAAGTGAGCCCCACACGCTGTGAATGGTCACCAGGGTGGGAAGCCCGAGGTCGTGCGCTGCGCGAGTCGCGCTCCATGCAAATGGCGACAGTACGCCCGCGTGGACATGAACAACCTCTGGAGGGTTATCGCACAAGAGCCGCCTAACGCCACGGTACGTCCGGGGGTGAATGGGAAGGTCAAATGGGACCGGGAAACTCAGCCGATCCACCGGAAATTCTGTGAACGGTGGTCCCGAAGTAGCGGTGATCACCCGCACCTGATCACCTGACCGGATTTGGGCGCGCGCCAACCCCAGAACTTGCGTTTCGATTCCGCCCGTTCTGGGCGCAAAGCAATCGCTGATATGGGTGATGCGCACGGAGCCGACCGTACGCCACAATGGGTCCACTATGCGCAACCTGCTCTTCCTACACGCCCATCCCGATGACGAAGCCCTCCTCACGGCCGGAACCATGGCCAAGGCCCACGCAGCGGGGCATCGGGTTCACCTTGTCGTGGCCACCGATGGATCAGCGGGACTAACTTCCAACGAATATGCACAAAATCTCGCTTCGCACCGGTCAATGGAACTCGCCCAATCCGCCGAAATTCTCGGTGTTACCAGCATTACCGAACTCAAATACCCCGACTCGGGCTTACACGGTGAGCACATACCTCTCGGCGGATTTGCCGGAGTGGATCCACACTCAGTAGCCGAGCAGCTTGCCGCCCTCGTGATCGAGCTGGAAGTTGACACGCTGGTGGGCTATGACCCATCGGGTGGCTACGGTCACCCGGATCACGTTCACGTGCACAAAGTTGCGCGTGCGTTACAGCAACTGACAGCCTGCAACCTTTTTGAAGCGACACTGCCACGTGAGCCAATCGCTCGAGCCGTCAAACTCGCCAGCGCCTTGTCCCTTACTCCTGCGGATTTTGACCCTGAAACGTTCGCCCGCAGTTGGACCCCAAAGGCCGAAATCACTCATCGGGTTAACGTGCGGGAGTTTTCCACTATCAAGAAGGCGTCAATTAAGGCGCACTCGTCACAGTCAAGCGCCGATGGCACTATCCGAACTTTGGCTGTACTGAGCAAATTACCCAAGCCAATTTTTGATGCACTACTAGGAACTGAGTACTTCGTTAAAGTGAGTTAACACCAATTCACTCAGGTGCTCGCTATCCCACGGGATCCAGTGGATTCGGGGGTCCTGTCGGAACCAACGTTGTTGGCGCCGGGCAAATTTTTGGGTGGCGTAAATCATTTTTTCACGCATTTCATCTGAACTTATTTCACCGCTCACGTGAGCCAAAACCTGTGAGTATCCAATTGCACGTGAGGCTGTAGGTGCATTGCGTAAACCCTGTGATTCAAGGTGTTCAACTTCTCGAACAAAGCCGAGATTGAGCATGTGATCAACGCGCTGCGTGATTCGCGCATCCAATACAACTCGATCAATTTCTAAACCAATGCGAACACTAGGGATTTCCTCAACCGGGTCAGGCAATCGAGAATGGTAAAGCTCACCCGTGATCTCAATGACTTCGAGCGCCCGGACAATCCTGCGCCCATTACCCGGCAAGATATTGCTAGCCGTTATCGGATCCTTTTCAGCCAACAGTTCATGTAATTTCTTGGGACCATCTTGATCAAGTAAATTCTCGTATCGCGCCCGAATAATCGGGTCGGTTGCGGGGAAATCAAATTGATCAAGGATTGCTTTGACATAAAGAACACTTCCACCAACCACAATCGGGGTTCGCTGACGCTGCCCAATCTCGGCAATTGAGATACGCGCTAAGTCGCGAAACTGCACGACATCGGCCCGGTGCGACATTGGCCACACGTCAATCATGTGATGCCGGATTCTCCCCAACTCTTTCGCCGTTGGCTTCGCGGTACCAATATCCATCCCCGTTACAGCCTGCATTGAGTCAGTTCCCACTAACTCACCGTCGAGCAGCTCCGCGCATTCAATGGCAAGTTTGGTCTTACCTACAGCGGTTGGCCCGACAATAGTGAGGGTGTGGCGTGGGGTCATGAATCACTCACTCAAGGTGCGACGAACGTGGGAATTCCCAACATCACGGCGCTTTGTGGTGAAGTTTCAGAAAGATCCCCTGCCCGCGTGGGGCGAACTGAGGTTGCCTCACCGATGAGGTGGTGGGGCGCCGCCGAAGTAACCGTGCCAATTAAAAAGTCACCAGGCCGAGCAACCAATGGCCCAAGGTCAAAGTGCGCGAGACGGCCGTCCGCTGTTCTCCCCGAACGCCTGTTTGTGTTGCCATCTTTGCGACCTTCACTGTGGGCCACCAGGATCTCAACGCTTTTATCGACTTGAGCCAGATTCTCTTCCCATGAAATTTGATTGACCAACTTAACTAAACGCTCGTAACGCTCTTGGACAACCTCTTTGTCGATTTGATCCTCCATGGTGGCGGCGGGCGTTCCTGGTCGCTTGGAATACTGAAAGGTGTAAGCACTGGAGAATCGAGCTTTCCTAACGACATCCATTGTTGCCTGAAAATCTTCTTCGCTCTCACCAGGAAAACCAACGATAATATCTGTAGTTATTGATGCTTGCGGCATAGCTGCGCGAACCCGATCAATAATGCCAAGATACTTTTCCTGTCGGTAGGAACGTCGCATCCGCTGAAGAACCGAGTCTGAACCAGACTGCAACGGCATATGCAAGGTTGGCATGACATTCTCCGTCTGAGCCATGGCTTCGATAACGTCATCGGTGAAATCGCGTGGATGCGGACTCATGAATCGAACACGCTCTAACCCATGGATGTCACCGCATGCGCGCAACAACTTACTGAAAGCCTGTGGCTCCCCGAGATCTGAGCCGTATGCATTGACATTCTGTCCTAGAAGAGTTATTTCGACAACTCCGTCAGCCACGAGTACTTCAATTTCAGTCAGAATATCTCCGGCACGGCGATCCTTTTCCTTGCCACGAAGTGCGGGGACTATGCAGAAGGTGCAGGTGTTGTTGCAGCCAACGCTAATTGAGACCCATGCACTGTAAATAGCATCCCGCTTGGTGGGTAACGCCGAGGGGAAATCAACAAGGGCTTCAGCGATCTCAACCTGAGACTCTTGCTCGATTCGCGCACGTTCCAATAGCACTGGCAATGAACCCAGATTGTGGGTGCCAAACACGACGTCAACAACGGGTGACTTGCGCAGAATCTCACCCTGATCCTTTTGAGCCAAACATCCGCCAACGGCAATTTGCATCCCAGGATTCGCAGCTTTGATGGGCACCAAATGGCTTAAATTTCCATACAACTTGTTATCTGCATTT
>CANMNM010000020.1 GCA_947499275.1 Actinomycetota bacterium
CCCGGATCTCCCATTGAGTAAGTGCGAGTGCAGTCACTGCAGTATCCGCTGGGCATAGTTCCACCAATATCAACTACAACCGGATCACCAGCACTGATCACTCGATTACTGAGTTCGTGGTGTGGACTAGCTCCATTTGGACCAGAGGCAACTATGACAAAGTCAACTCGTACGTGTCCCTCGGCTAAAATGAGTTCAGAGATATCTCGCCCAACCTCCTCCTCCGTGCGGCCCACTTTAAGTAGATCAGGGACTTGCGCATGGACCCGATCAATTGCTGAGGCCGCTTCGCGCAAAAAATTCAACTCGGTTGGGGTCTTGATGATCCGGATTGCCCCGATAATTGGTGCAGCCAATTCAATATGTGCCTTAGGCAAGTTTTCCGAGATCTTCAGAACCCGCTCAGCCCACATGTGGTTGTTGACTGCCACTCGGCCCTGGCTAAATCCAGACACTTCACGGATGATGTCGTACGGGTTGTCATTTTCAGCCCAGCCGATAACCTCCCATCCCAAATCGCCAAAGGGACTTGCGCTGGCAGTTGAGATCTCCAATCGGGGAACGACCAGAAACGGTGTCTTATGGGGTGAAATCACCAAAGCCGTGATGCGCTCCAACGGGATTGCGTTGTAACCAATCAAATACCGCAGATCCGCGCTAGGGGTAACCAGCATCAAATCGATACCCAGTTCTTGCATGTGAACCTGTGCCCGAGTAATTCGCTCCAGGTAATCCGAGGTTGCAGCCATGTAGGACAGATTAGCCCGGGTGTCATACTTTCGCCGTGAGTGGACCTCTGTTAATCCTCGATAGCGCAACTCTGTATTACCGGGCGTTTTATGCTCTCCCCGAGAAAATGACCGCACCCAATGGCAGCCCCCACAATGCGATTCGTGGATTTCTTTCCATGTTGACCAAACTGATCACGATTCACCACCCCAGCGGAATTGTTGCGGCCTGGGACAACGACTGGCGACCAGAGTGGCGTGTTGAGTTAGTCCCCAGCTACAAGACACATCGGCTGGAAGTGACATCGGGGCAGGAAGAAGTCCCCGACACTCTAAGCCCACAAATTGGTGCAATTGCGGCAATCCTTGATGCCTGGGGCGTTGCCAGAATTGGGATCGATGGCTTTGAAGCGGATGACGTTATTGCCTCGGTTGCAGCCCAGCATGAGGGCCGCTCATTTGTGGTGACCAGTGATCGAGACCTGATTCAAGTTGTCACCGATCGAGTGTCATTACTTTTGCAGGTCTCTGGTGGGGTGGAAAATTGGCCAGTTTTGAATCCGGATGCGATTGAATCAAAATACGGCGTCTCCCCTGGTAACTATTTGTCTATGGCAGCGCTGCGCGGTGATCCCAGCGATGGTCTTCCTGGGATCCCTGGGATTGGAGATAAAACTGCCAGTGCATTGGTAAACGCCTATGCCAACCTCGATGCGCTGATTAAGGCATCAGGTACACCCGATCCCGCCAAGCCACTAACACCGAGGCTTGCCGAGCGGATTAGCGCTGGGGCGGACTACCTAGCAGCTGCCATGGCAGTAATTGAGGCTGAGACTCGACTTCCCGTGGGCGCGTGGAGCGTCGAAATTCCCTATGAACCCGTTGATATGCAGACACTTAATGAACTGGCCGTTAGCTGGGGTGTTGAAAAGTACGTTGAGGAACTTCTTCAGGCTGCGCTGGGATAAGAAATAATCCCTCTCTTGCACAAATCGATCGCGGCCATCGCGTTGGCGTGTAGGACTGAATCAGGAGGGGTGACGGCAACAATTTGACCGAGAAGATCGATCACCTGCCGGACCCAGCGGACGAAATCCCCAGCCGTTACGTCATTACTTGTCAGAATCTTCATCAGCGTGGCGCCCTTAGCCCATCGGTAGAGGGCCCACGCTAGACCGGCGTCAAGTTTACGGCTCTCGTGCACTTTGTGATCGTGCTCGATACCTTCAACGTGACCCCAAATCTCGTGAATGTCGTCGAGGGCCTTTTGGGTTGGTCCACCAGGGACTGACGGGGCTTCATCGGAATCACCGCGCCGACTTTCATACACAAATGTTGAACACACGGCTGCCAAAGTTGGTGGGTCGAGCTCATCTAAGACACCAGCCAAGATTGTTTGGGCGATCAACAGGTCATTTTCCGAGTAAACCCCTTTGAGTAGATCACCGCGCTGGGTCACTTGCCATTCACCTCGAGGATCCTTTACCAGATATTCAAGGTCTCCCAGCACTGAACACAACCGATCAAATCGCCGAGCAATCGTGTTCGTGCGCCCCTTCATCCGTGAGGAAACTTCTTGGTATTGGCCCTCTGTCTTCTGGTATCGCTCACCCCAGCGCGCATGGGCTTCCCGCTCGTCGCAGCCATGGCACGGGTGGGCCCGCATCTGGTCCCGGAGGTCTTGGACGAGGGGGTTTACTTCATGTGACTTTTTTCCACGTCGCTTGGGATCAGTGGCCTGTTGACCCATCTCGCGGACTTGTGATGCCAAGTTCTTTTTCAACTGGGCATCACGGGATGAGAAACTTTTCGGAACTCTGATTCTCCCGATGGGGGTCAAGTCCGCGAGTGCGTCATGGTGGTTGAGTCGACGCACTTGACGGTCACCGGTGAGCACCATGGGTCGTGGCTCCACTTTGTCACTATTGATTGCTGGTGACACAACAACTGCTGGGCCTGCTTTTTTCCCTGCAGAAAGTATGACTACGTCTCCAACTTTAAGTGTTCGTAGTTGTGACTCGCCAAAATCGCGCCTCTGACGTACGACTTGCCTGCTGTCTTGACGCTCGGCAACTGAAATCTCATATCGAAGGGCACTGTATTGCTCGAAATCACCAAGATGGCATTGCATAGAGTCGAAGAAACCGGCCTTTGCTTCTTCAAGTTTTCGTAGTTCGGTAGCTAATCCAACGACGGAAGCATCGGCTTGGAATTGCGCAAATGAAGTTTCCAATAATTCACGTGCCCGTTCGGTACCGATTGACCCAACCAGGTTAACCGTCATGTTGTAACTGGGTCGAAATGAAGATTTCAAAGGATACGTCCGCGTGGAAGCCAAACCAGCAAGGGATTTAGGGTCAAGTTCCTGCTGCCAAAGCACGACCGCGTGGCCCTCAACATCGATGCCACGACGTCCAGCACGACCGGTAATTTGAGTGTATTCCCCTGGCGAAAGATCGACGTGAGCATCACCGTTCCACTTAACCAAGCGTTCGAGAACCACTGATTTAGCCGGCATATTGATGCCCAGCGCAAGCGTCTCGGTTGCAAACACAACTTTCAACAGACCCTGCTGAAAAAGGGATTCCACGATCTCTTTAAATCGTGGTAATGCCCCGGCGTGATGAGCAGCCACCCCACGTTCGAGCGCATCGATCCAGTCGTTGAAACCAAGTGCCGCTAGATCCTCATCAGGGATATCCCGTGTCTGCTCAAGAACTTGATGTCGAATCTTCTCGCGCTCCGCAGTGGATGTTAAACGGAGTCCAGACGCAAGAATTTGTTCAACCGCGTCATCACAACCGGCTCGACTGAACAGAAAATAAATTGCCGGGAGCAACACTTCAGCCTCAAGAAGAGCGACAACGTCACTTCGCCTTGGTGTCAATGATGTCCTTCGGGGCGCACCACGACCCTTGCTACCGTATTTCGATTGACTCCGGCTGGCCGATGCATGTGCGGAGTTGCGAGCCAGCGCCGCTAACTCGGGGTTCACTTCATGTTGTGAGTCATCAATAAAAAGGTCGTAGAGCCTTTTTCCCGCCATCACGTGTTGCCACAAAGGGACAGGGCGGACTTCTTCGACAATTACCTCGGTTTCACCTCGGATCGTGGCAAGCCACCGACCAAACTCTTCTGCGTTGCTCACGGTGGCGCTCAGGGCAATAATCGTTACAGATTCTGGTAAATGGATGATCACTTCTTCCCAAACCGCACCGCGTGATCGGTCGGCGAGATAGTGAACTTCGTCCATGACAACAAATGAAAGATTATTCAATGTGGTGGAACGGGCATACAACATGTTACGCAGAACCTCGGTCGTCATGACTACGACCGGTGCGTCCCCATTGATGCTGTTATCTCCCGTAAGCAATCCCACGTTGTCAACGCCGTATCGCTCAACGAGCTCGGCAAACTTTTGGTTGGACAGAGCCTTGATGGGAGTCGTATAGAAGCACTTTGTTCCGGTGTTGAGGGCTCGAAATATTGCAAACTCCCCCACCACCGTTTTACCTGCTCCGGTGGGGGCGGCAACTAAGACACCCTTACCCGACTCGATTGCGCGTACTGCTTCCAATTGGAATGGATCCAAATCGAATGCGTAGCCTGCGGTGAAGGCTCCCACCATGGTCTTATTGTCCTGGGCCCGCAAACGCGATGCGGCATACTTTTCGGCCGCAGACGTCATATCGCAAGTCTAGCCGTGAGTCATCAATCTTCTAGATCCGTACCAAGTGGTGAGATTTCGTCGTCATCAAGTTGACTGAAATCAGAATTCCTCGACTTTCGGGCCCGCCGACGATCATTGAGCAGTGAGATCCCGACCGCAATAATGACGAGAATCATGATCGGACCAGCCAGCAACATTAAGTTAATGGGGTCACCCGTTGGGGTTGCGATAGCGGAGAAAATGAGAACCGTAAAAACAATCCACCGCCACCAGGAAAGTAAGCGTTTACCGGACAGAATTCCCGCGAAGTTCAACAAAACAATGAGAAGTGGGGTGAGGAATCCAACCCCGAAAACAAGAATTGTTCGAAGGAAAAATGATAAGTAACGGTCTACAGAGACAATGTTTTCAACGTTAGCGGGAGTAAACCCTAGCAAGATCTCCAAACCGAGGGGCATCACAACATAAGCCAGAGTTATGCCAGCGGCAAAAAGAGGTGTGGCCACAGCGACGAAACCAAGCGCCCATTTTTTTTCATTGTGATGTAATCCCGGTGTTACGAATCTCCAGAGCTGGTATAGCCACACCGGTGCACTCAGGGCGAGTCCGGCGGCGGCGGATACTTGAATCTGCAAGACAAATGGATCGGCTACCCCGGTTAACGCTAAAACTACGTCTTGGCCATTCGCTTTGGCTTCTGCGATGACGTACGTGAAAGGTTCGCTTATCCAAGCAAAGATTTCGGCATAGTAGATCCAACCGATGACCATGCCGATCGCAATCGCGATTCCGCTTTTAACCAATCGGGAACGCAACTCACGCAAGTGCTCGACGAGCGGCATTCCGACCGACTCCTGCTTTTCGCGCAGGGCCACTAGCTACAGCTAACGTTCAGTGGGCGAAGCAGGCTGTGTTTCCGCGCTAACTTCGGGTGCTGTTGAGTCTGGGGTGCCAGCTTGAACTGCCTTAGATTCGACGTTCTTTGGCTCTACGGCTTTTACTTCCTCGTCGGGTTCGTTGTTCACGAGACCTTTCGTTTCCGCCTTAAAGATCCGGAGTGAGCGGCCCAAGCCGCGGGCAGCGTCGGGCAGACGCTTAGCCCCGAACAACAGCAGAATGAGGGCGACAATAATGAGCCATTCCCAGCCTTTGAGATTACTGAACATGTGATCCCTTTCCTGCCGCGCGGATTACCTTGTGAACTGCCCCAATGGCGATTTTCGTAGTCTACTTCCTCGTAAAATTCTACGCCGGCCCTCATGTTAATTGCTTAACCGGACCATCGATTCGGCAACTAATTCACTGATTTCCCTCGCGTATGCGGTGGGCTCCAGCACTGTGGCCGCACCTGCCATGGACAGGATCCAGCGGATAAGCCAATCCTTGGACAAATAGGGCACGCTGATCAGGATCTGACCATCAGTGAGCGATCCAGGCTTCTCAGGTACGCGGGTTACCCAGGTTTCTTCGGTAACCCAAGCAATTGCCGGATCAATCCGCACAAGGGCCGTTGGAGCCGAGGCTAGATCTGCTAAGCCAGAAACCTCGGCCGTCAAGTCAACTTCGGCGCGAGAGAGTGGCTCACCGGATCGAAGATCAGCCATACGATCAAAACGAAATGACCGAACTGCCTCAGCTTGTTCGCACCAAGCTGTTAGGTATAAATAATCATCAACGCTAAAAACTCTCATCGGGGCTACATTGCGTCGCGAATGATCGTCTTTCGCTGTTGAATATTCGAAATTCAATGAAAGGTTATTAGCCAGAGCAGATTCAATCAATTCGCTCTGTGCGGTCTGCTCTTCACTCGAAGTCGCCACCACACTGATTGCTGAACCGGTGACGGCATCCATCTTTGCAATCAGCCTGTTGATTGTGTCCTTTTCGGCTACCCCAGGAATTTGGTTCATGCGCCGGAGGGCGATCGACAGAGCAACGGCCTCATCAGAACTAATGCGCATGGGCACCGTTAACGTTTGTGGGTCGTGAACCCAGATTCGGTCATCGTCCCAAAAATCAATATCAACCAGTTGGTCAGGTCCGTAACCCGGAAGCCCACACAGAACGAGCTGCCAAAGATCCTTGGTTAGCGTCTCGACGCTGATACCAAAATGTTCAGCTGTTTGTGTCAGGGTTATTCCCGGCCGCTTGGCCAGCCAGGGAACCAAAGCGAGTAGCCGAGAAATTCGGTCAGATACCTGTTCAGCCACGAGTTTCACCTTTTTCGGCCACTTCATGATGTTCTTCGCAGATCTTTTTACTTCCGCTCAGGACAGATTCCGCGAGCAAGGGAGATTCAATTCGCATGACATCGGCCAGTGCGAGCATCGTCCAGCGGGTCAAATCAGAAAGTGATCCTTGGACCGTCAACAGATCGCCCTCGTCAGTGTGTTCAATTGAAGTTGCGTGTCGCCGCAGCATGGCTCCGCGATTGGGCACAATTGCGATTCGAGCCGTGATCATTTCATCAAGTTGCGGAAGTTGCATCGAGGGATTATCAGGCCGCGAAGCAGTGTGAGCCTCGGCGGTCAACTTAACGCCACCCTGGATTCTCGGTAGCTTAAAAGTTCTCTGCTCCTGACGATCAAGGTCAAAACCGATGCAGTACCAATGCCCCTCGCGACACAGAACGGCCCACGGTTCAATACTTCTTGCCGATTGCAAACCAACGCGATTCTGATAATTGAACTTCACGACTCGCTTTTCACGTGCTGCTCGGAGCAATATCGGCAATGACACGTCATGCGCCTGTAAGCGAACCAGACCAGACAACTCAGCGGGGGGTGAGACAACACTCTTCCCATATTTGGCTTCAATCTTGCGCAACGCACTTTGCGCTGGAGCGCTGAGCACTGCTTGATCCCACACCTGTGCGGCTACGCCCAAAACAATCAGGTCATCGGGGCTTAATTCCAAGTCCACGAACTCGTATTCACTTGGCAAGATTCGATAACCCAAAGTGTCACCCATGGTGTCGGTCACCGTTTCAATCGGCAGACCCATTGATCGAAGTTCATCTTTGTCGCGTTCGAACATCCGCTCGAAGGCTTCATCTGAGTGTGCATCTTCGTAGCCCGCCACGTTGTCTCTTATGTCGGCGCGCGATATTGCGCGACGGGTTGACATCATGGCGAAAACCAGGTTGAGGAGCCGCTCAGTTTTGTCGCGTCGTGGCATTAATGCACTGTTGTCTATTTAACGCCGAGCAGGTCGATGATAAAGACCAGGGTCTTTCCCGATAAACGATGACCACCGGACTCCCCGTACGCAAGTGCGGGTGGGATGACTAATTGCCTGCGGCCTCCCACTTTCATCCCGGGGATACCCTCCTGCCAACCGGCGATAAGACCTGAAAGTGGGAAATTGATGCTTTCCCCACGGTCCCATGAGGCATCGAATTGCTCCCCGGTCTCAAATTCAACGCCAAGATAGTGCACGTCGACCGTTGCACCGGGTGTGGCTTCTGCACCCGTTCCCACCACTAAATCCGTGATTACTAGTTCGGATGGTGCTGGACCTTCAATGAAGTCAATCTCGGGCTTGGTCAACTCAGACATGTGAATCCAACTTTCTAGGTAAGTGGAGAATTATGTGATTAACCGATGGAAACAAGTTCAACAACAAAAATAAGGGTTTCATCTACTTCAATGCCGCCGGGTGGATTTGCGCCATAGCCCAAATCGCCGGGGATCTGCAACAAGCGTCGCTCACCGACCTGCATTCCGGGCACACCCTGAGTCCAACCTTCAATGAGGCCTCCGGGAACAAGATCAAATGTGGCTGGCTCTCCACGCCCCCATGAGGAATCAAAAAGTGCACCCGTAATTTGCCCAACTCCGCAGTAATTGACGGTAATGGTGTCCCCAACGGCAACACTTGCACCGCTACCCGGAATAAGTTGCTGTGACGCGAGTTCTACGGCAGGGACAGAATCAGGACCAACGCTGATAGTTGGTATTGCATCTTCGCCGATTACCAACCCGTCAATGGGAAGCCCAATTGGCGCTGTTTCTGAAATAATTGGAGCAGCCAAAGTCCCGCAATCATTGACCGAATACGGGCCCGAGGCGGCGCCTGCTTCGGTGAATTCAGGATCACCATCCTGACTGCTTGAGCAGCCGGTCAAAAAAATGAGGGTGGATAGGGCGATGGCGGTGGGGGCTAGGTGTTTTCTCACTCCCACAGAATACCTGCTTAACCCACGTAGACCTACATTGAGGCGATGAGTCGATCAACGCGTTCATCTGTGTGTTGGAAAGGGTCTTTGAGCAGAACCGTACGTTGGCCTTGATCATTTAGTTTGAGATGTACCCAGTCGACCGTGTAGTCCCGGCGGCGCTCTTGCGCCCGTGAAATAAAGTCCCCTCGCAACTTTGCTCGGGTAGTCTGCGGCGCGATATTTTTGGCTGTTTCAATCTGATCCGATGTCAGGATGGAATCCACAGCCCCACCACGTTCGAGAAGGTAGAAAAGCCCTCGGTTTTGGCGAATATCGTGGTAGGCCAAGTCCAGTTGGGCAATCCGCGCGTCTTCGAGGGTCATGTCGTTTTTACGCATGTAACGCTCAATCAAACGCAATTTGATCACCCAATCAATTTCTCGATCGATGAGATGTAGATCGCCCGACCCCACTGCTTTTATCGACCTTTCCCATAGTTCCATGGCCTGTTGGGTTACTGGATCGACAATCCCCTGCCAGGCAACAAAATCAGACACTTTTTGAAAGTATTCACTCTGCATCGCGATGGCTGAGATTTCTCTGCCATTGGCAAGTTTCACAGTTCGCGTACCCGTCGTGTCATGACTGATCTCGCGGATAGCTCGAATGGGATTAGCAAGAGTCAGATCACGCATGACTGCCCCTGATTCAATCATTGAGAGCACAAGGTGCGCTGACACGACTTTGAGTAGATTCGTTGTGTCACTCATGTTGCTGTCCCCGACGATTACATGCAGGCGCCGATAAAGATCCGCGTCCGCGTGTGGTTCATCTCTTGTATTGATGATTGGTCGCGATCGAGTCGTTGCGCTGGAAACACCTTCCCAAATATGGTCGGCACGCTGACTAACTGCATATGTTGACCCACGCGGAGTTTGAACCACTTTCCCAGCGCCGACCAAGATTTGTCGGCTGATCAGAAAGGGGATGAACACCTGAGCAAGGTTTGCGAAGTCGGTGGATCGATCGATGAGGTAATTCTCATGGCACCCATATGAATTTCCGGCTGAATCTGTGTTGTTTTTGAAAAGGTAAACATCGCCGAAAATACCTTCTTGGACCAGCCGCTCTTCTGCCTCGATACTTAAACCCTCGAGGATTCGTTCGCCAGCCCGATCCTGAGCCAATAATTCGATGAAGTCATCACACTCTGCCGTTGCGTATTCGGGGTGTGACCCGACATCGAGGTAAAGCCTGGCTCCATTTGACAGAAATACATTGCTACTGCGACCCCAACTGACTACGCGACGAAACAAATATCGAGCAACTTCATCAGGGCTCAGTCGACGCTGACCCTTAAAAGTGCACGTGACACCGTACTCAGTCTCGATGCCAAAAATTCGGCGCTGCATGGTGGTATCTCTTCCCTAACCCAGCAACTTTGCTATTTCTTCGGCCGAACTACGACTAAAGCATCGTCCTTCACCTGTCCGACTCAATGTGGCCACCTCCAAAGAGGTGATGTCGGGCTTGGTTTCGGGAAAGAGTGCATTGACGGCAGCCTTTAGAGTGTCTTGGCCGCTTGCACCAATTTTCCAGTTCTGTTCCATGTGATTTCCCACAGTCTCACTGTCCCCACCCATACAAATGAAACCAGCTTGATCATGGACTGACCCATCAAATGAGATCCGATACAACTGATCTTGATTGGGAGTATCACCAACTTGGGCGACGGCAATCTCAACTTCGAATGGCTTGGCAGCCTCAATAAAAATACTCCCCAAGGTTTGGGCGTAGGCGTTGGCAATGGTTCGAACGGTTACGTCAGTTCGGTCGTATGAGTAACCGCGGGTATCAGCGAGACGGACTCCAGCAACCCGCAAATTCTCAAATTCGTTGTATCGACCAACTGCTGCAAAACCAATTCGGTCGTATATTTCTCCGATTTTGTGCAGCGCACGCGAAGGATTGTCGGCAATAAAATAGATGGCATCAGTGGCACTGGCCACAATCACAGATCTACCGCGAGCGATTCCTTTACGAGCGAACTCCGCTTTGTCGGCGATAATTTGTTCTGGTGAGACGTAATACGGCATGCTCATGTGCGATCCCGACCGTTAGTTAAATGTGCACGAGGACCATTGGGCTCTACGGAGCGACGAAGAAGCATTTCCTGTGACAGTTGAGCAATCCGATCACTCGCGATTTCTCTAACGCCCTGTGGACCAGCTGTATAAATCACCGGAAAGATTCCACGGCTTATATCGGGTCCACCTGTAGCACTGTCATCGTCTGCGGCGTCAAATAGTGCTTCGATTGCTGCAGCGATCGCTTCATCCTCGCTTTGATCAAGTGCATTAATTTTCTTAAGTGCCCCTCTAGCGAATTGTGATCCAGAACCAACCGCAAAAAAGTCATGCTCTTCATAGCGGCCACCGGTCACATCGTATGAAAATATACGACCAATATTTAAGTTACTATCAAACCCTGCAAACAATGGAACAACCGCCAATCCTTGCATCGCTAGTCCAAGATTCGAACGCAATAGACTCGAAAGCCGATTGGCTTTGCCATTTAGTGACAAGGCTGTTCCTTCAATTTTTTCATAGTGCTCAAGTTCAACTTGAAACAGGCGGACCAACTCCAGAGCAATTCCTGCGGAACCCGCAATGCCAATCAAAGAGTACGTGTCGGCGGGAAACACTTTTTGGATATCGCGTTGCGCGATAAAATTTCCCATTGTTGCCCTGCGGTCGCCTGCCATGAGCACGCCTTCGGCGTGACGTAGGGACACAATTGTGGTTCCGTGTGGTGCAAGGTGCTCAGGTGATGTTCCCATCGAGATTGCGCTGGGAAGCTTGCCTTGGGATTGTAGGTGCGCGGCAAACGAAGATTCCGGATTCACTGGCCACCTTTTTGAACGAAGGACTTTACGAAATCCTCAGCGTTGACTTCTAGAATTTCATCGATTTCATCAAGGAGGGAATCCACGTCACTATCCAGCTCGGCATTATTCCGCGTCGAAGTTACCGTGTTGTCCTGCTCTACCTGGTCTTCGTCCCGACGGGTTCGCTTTATTTGGTTGCTGTCATGAGTTGGCATGTGCTCAGCCTAACTGCTAGTTGTGGGAGCGCAACGAATTGAGGAGGTCCACAGCACTCTCATTTTGGTCAAGAAGGGCCTCAATTGATGCTCGATTACCCTTCCGCGGCTCGAGGGTGGGAATCCGGAGGAGAGTGTCACCCCCTGTATCAAAAACTATGCTGTCCCACGAGGCCGCAGCAACGTTTTGTGGATATCGCCGCACGCACTCGCCACGGAAGTACGCACGGGTATCATGTGGGGCTTCAGTGGACGCAAGCTCGACCTGATCACGGGTGAACAATGTGTCGATCACCCCTTTTTTCATGAGTTTGATGGCAATTCCACGTTCCGGGTCAATATCGCTGTACTGCAGATCAATCAACGATAAACGGGGACTGTCCCAGTCAAGGGAATCTCGTTCACGGTAGCCCTGCATCAACGTAAACTTTGCAATCCAGTCAATGTACCGGGCGGCCACTGCATGATCACCCGATTGATCGTTGAGGGAATCCAAA
>CANMNM010000021.1 GCA_947499275.1 Actinomycetota bacterium
GAAGGAGGGCTAGACCATGGGTCAAAAAGTTAATCCACATGGCTTCCGCCTAGGTATCACGACGGACTTCACCTCCCGGTGGTTCGCTGACAGTTCAAAAAAAGGTCAGCGTTACAGCGACTACGTGAAAGAAGATGTCGCCATTCGCAAGGTGCTGGGAACAGGCATGGAGCGGGCCGGCATTGCAAAGGTGGAAATCGAGCGGACCCGGGATCGCGTCCGGGTTGATATTCACACCGCACGCCCGGGAATCGTGATTGGGCGACGTGGAGCAGAAGCGGATCGTTTGCGCGGGGATCTAGAAAACCTCACTGGCAAGCAGGTTCAGCTCAATATTCTTGAAGTTAAGAATCCTGAAATGGAATCCCAACTCGTTGCTCAAGGAATCGCAGAGCAGCTTTCCAGCCGCGTGTCGTTCCGTCGTGCAATGCGTAAGGGAATGCAGAGTGCGATGAAAGCTGGCGCCAAGGGAATTCGAGTTCAGGTCAGCGGTCGCCTCGGTGGAGCTGAAATGTCCCGTACGGAGTTTTATCGTGAAGGCCGGGTGCCATTGCACACATTGCGTGCTGACATCGATTACGGCTTCTACGAATCACGAACCACATTTGGACGCATCGGTGTCAAGGTGTGGATCTACAAGGGTGAGGCATTGCCAACCCGAGCAGAGCGCGAAGCCGCTGCCGCCACGGCCCGCATGGGTGCAACGCGCAAGGCCCCAACGGATCGACCACGCCGCGAAGATGGCAGCGAAACTGAAGCGGCTATTGAAGTTGCCGCTGAAGTCGTCGTTGATGCCAACGTTGCTGCAGAAACCACGGAGGGTTAATCATGTTGATTCCCCGTCGCGTTAAGCACCGTAAGCAGCACCACCCGACTCGTCGTGGTGTGGCAAAGGGCGGTACCAAAGTAACTTTCGGCACCTACGGACTGCAGGCTCTTGAGCCCGCCTACGTAACTAACCGTCAAATTGAAGCTTCCCGTATTGCAATCACTCGTCATATTCGACGTGGTGGCAAGGTCTGGATCAATATTTACCCAGACCGTCCATTGACAAAGAAGCCTGCTGAGACACGCATGGGCTCCGGTAAAGGATCACCTGAATGGTGGGTGGCCAACGTCAAACCAGGTCGTGTGATGTTCGAGTTGTCCTACCCGGACGAAAAAGTTGCTCACGAGGCGTTAACTCGCGCAATGCACAAACTACCAATGAAGTGCCGGATTATTCGGCGCGATGAAACAGGTGAAGAGTAATGGCCGCTGGTACAGCAACAGGTGAACTTCGTAATCTCGATGATGCCGAACTTGTCCAAAAACTGCGTGACTCCAAAGAAGAGCTTTTCAACTTGCGATTCCAAGGTGCAACCGGGCAGTTGGAGAACCATGGACGATTGCGTGCAGTGCGCAAAGACATCGCTCGGATCTACACGATCCTGCGCGAACGTGAATTGGGCATCACGCCCGTTGAGGGTGAGGAAGGTGCCGCATGAGCGCTGGGACACAAAATAAGCGTGGCGACCGCAAGACCCGCGAGGGACTTGTCGTAAGCGACAAAATGCAAAAGACGGTGGTTGTGGCAGTCGAAGATCGCTACATGCACCCGTTATACAGCAAGGTTGTGCGCCGTACGAGCAAGCTCAAGGCACACGACGAAGCAAACAGCGCCGGTATCGGCGACCGCGTTCTTATCATGGAAACTCGTCCACTTTCAGCCACTAAGCGCTGGCGTGTGGTTGAGATCCTTGAGAAGGCCAAGTAAGCAGTTCCGCAAGGCTCAGCACAGTAAGTGTTGAGGACCAGCAGACGATCAGGAGAATGAAGTGATTCAGCAAGAGTCGCGACTACGTGTTGCGGACAATACGGGTGCCAAGGAAATCTTGTGCATTCGCGTACTCGGCGGTTCAGGTCGCCGGTATGCAGGCATCGGCGACATCATCGTTGCTACCGTCAAGGATGCAATTCCTGGCGGTGGCGTAAAAAAGGGTGAAGTTGTCAAGGCAGTGATCGTGCGCACTAAGAAAGAGCGCCGCCGCCCCGATGGCTCCTACATCCGTTTCGACGAGAACGCTGCAGTGATCCTAAAAGCTGACGGCGAGCCGCGCGGAACCCGCATTTTCGGACCGGTTGGTCGCGAGTTGCGTGAAAAGAAGTTCATGAAGATTATCTCGCTCGCACCGGAGGTGTTGTAATGTCGAAGCTAAGAATTCGCAAAGGTGACACGGTCCTGGTAATTACGGGCAAGGATCGCGGAGTTCAGGGCAAGGTTATTGACGTCTACCCCGAAGCAGATAAATTAATCGTTGAAGGTGTCAACCGGATCAAGAAGCACACCAAGGTTGGCCAAGATGCACGTGGCGCTAAGAGTGGCGGAATCATCACCACGGAGGCACCCATTCACATCTCTAACGTCATGCTGGTTGACCCAGAAGACGGTAAGGCAACTCGCGTTGGTTTCACCCGCGAAAAAGTTGAGAAGCGTCGCGCCGACGGTTCGACCTACGAAGCAGAGCGCAGCGTGCGTATTTCGCGCCGCACCGGCAAAGAGATCTAGGACGGATAAGTAACCATGACTACCGCAACCATGCCTCGTTTGAAGGCTCGTTACCGTGCAGAGATTGTTCCTGAACTCCAAAAGGAATTCAATTTCGGCAACATCATGCAGGTCCCCGGCCTCACCAAGATTGTCGTCAACATGGGTGTGGGCGAGGCAGCCCGCGACTCCAAGTTGATTGAAGGCGCTGTTCGAGACCTGACCGACATTACGGGCCAAAAGCCACAGGTGACTAAGGCCCGTTTGTCTATCGCTCAGTTCAAACTGCGTGAGGGGCAACCGATCGGTGCACATGTCACCCTTCGTGGCGATCGCATGTGGGAATTCCTGGACCGTCTGCTCAGTACCGCATTGCCACGTATCCGTGACTTCCGCGGTCTCTCGGCAAAGCAATTTGACGGTCACGGAAACTACACATTCGGTTTGACCGAACAGTCCATGTTCCACGAAATTGACCAAGACAAGATCGACCGCACGCGCGGAATGGACATCACGGTGGTAACCACTGCCAAGAACAATGACGAAGGTCGAGCATTGCTCCGGCTTCTCGGATTCCCATTTAAGGAGGCCTGAGCACATGGCAAAGAAAGCTCTGGTTCAAAAGCAGCAAAAGACACCTAAATTCAAGGTTCGGGGTTATACCCGCTGCAACCGGTGTGGACGTCCACACGCGGTCTACCGTAAGTTCGGTTTGTGCCGTATCTGTGTTCGTGAGATGGCACACGCTGGCGAACTCCCTGGTGTAACTAAAAGTTCCTGGTAATCAACGACGCTGCAGGTCTACGGTAACTGCCGGAGAAACCACAGCGAGGAAGGCCAAGCGGCCATGACAATGACAGACCCGATAGCGGACATGCTTGCTCGTCTGCGCAACGCAAACTCGGCGTACCACGAAACTGTGTCGATGCCACACTCCAAGATTAAGTCACATATCGCGGAGATATTGAAAGATCAGGGTTACATAGCCAGCTTCGATGTCGCCGACGCCGAAGTGGGCATGACCCTCACCCTTAACCTCAAATATGGACCATCGCGTGAGCGTTCGATCGCTGGATTGCGCCGCGTTTCCAAACCTGGGCTTCGGGTCTACGCAAAGAGCACTAATCTTCCCAAGGTTCTCGGTGGACTGGGCATTGCCATTCTGTCCACTTCGACCGGGTTGCTCACTGACCGTCAGGCCGCAAAGAAAGGCGTAGGTGGGGAAGTCCTCGCCTACGTTTGGTAGGAGGAGCTATGTCACGTATTGGACGCGCGCCAGTTCCGGTGCCAGCAGGAGTTACGGTCACGATTAGTGGTCAAGACATCTCGGTTGTTGGACCCAAGGGTTCCCTATCAATCACGATTTCTAGCCCCATTGAAATCAAGCAAGAGGGTGGCGAAATTCTTGTAACCAGGCCCAATGATGAGCGTGCTTCACGCTCACTGCATGGTTTGAGCCGCACCTTGATTGCAAACATGATCACGGGTGTAACCACAGGCTATGAAAAAACCTTGGAAATTGTGGGCACCGGTTACCGAGTCGCGGCTAACGGCAGTAACTTGGAGTTCGCTCTTGGGTTTAGCCATCCTGTTATCGTTTCGGCCCCCGAAGGAATCAGTTTCGCGGTCGAGACACCCGTTAAGTTCAAGGTAATTGGAATAAATAAGCAGCAGGTTGGTGAGGTCGCTGCGAATATTCGCAAGATCCGCAAACCGGAACCTTATAAAGGTAAGGGCGTTCGCTATGAAGGCGAAGTTGTCCGTCGCAAGGCTGGAAAGGCTGGTAAGTAATGAGTTCCTTCGCCCCAAAGCTCGGCTCAGGCAGTAAAAGTGCCGTTGGCCGCAAGCGCCGTCACCTTCGTGTTCGCAAGAAGGTTTCCGGTACCGTACTGCGTCCACGTTTGGTCGTGAACCGTTCGGCACGTCACGTATTCGCACAGTTGGTCGACGACGTTCAAGGCGTGACCTTGGCTTCTGCTTCCACTATGGAGAGCGATCTGCGCAGCGCTGACAGTGACAAGACCGCAAAGGCTCGCAAGGTAGGAAACGAACTTGCTGCACGTGCACAAAAAGCTGGAATCGACACGGTCGTTTTTGACCGTGGTGGCCACAAGTACCACGGTCGCGTCGCTGCCCTCGCTGAGGGCGCTCGCGAAGGCGGGCTCAAGTTCTAATGTTTACATCGGGAAGAGGTAACAATGTCTGATACGTCGCGCCGCACTAGTGGCGGAGGCGAGCGTCGGGATCGCAAAGATCGCGGCCCACGCGAGGAGAAGTCGAACCTGCTTGAGCGCGTAGTCGCGATCAACCGTGTTTCCAAGGTAGTCAAGGGTGGCCGTCGCTTTAGCTTCACGGCACTCGTGGTCGTCGGCGACGGTGACGGAAACGTTGGTGTCGGCTATGGCAAGGCCAAGGAAGTTCCAGCAGCGATTGCAAAGGGCGTCGAAGAGGCGAAGCGCAGCTTCTTCAAGGTTCCACGCATCCAAGGAACAATCCCGCACCCAATCAAGGGCGAAGCGGCTGCAGGCGTTGTCATGCTGCGTCCAGCTGCACCAGGTACCGGCGTTATTGCCGGTGGCCCCGTTCGCGCCGTATTGGAATGCGCCGGGATCACTGACATACTCAGTAAGTCATTGGGATCCGATAACGCAATCAACATCGTTCACGCAACAGTTGCCGCGCTCAAGGGACTTGAATCCCCAGAAGCTGTGGCCGCTCGACGTGGGCTTCCCCTCGAAGACGTAGCACCTGCAGCTCTATTGCGGGCGCGTGCGGCTGGGGCTGGTGCATAATGGCTCAATTCAAAGTCACTCAGATCAAGTCAGAGATTGGCGGCACGAGTAATCAGCGCAACACATTGCGTTCACTTGGGCTCAAGCGAATCGGTGACACCGTAGTAAAGGAAGACCGACCAGAGTTTCGTGGAATGGTGAACACCGTTGCGCATCTGGTGGTTGTTGAGGAGGTCAAGTAACTATGACACTTAAAGTTCATCACCTACGTCCGGCACCCGGTGCCAAGACGGCCAAGACTCGTAAAGGTCGCGGTGAAGCCTCAAAGGGCAAGACCTCAGGCCGTGGTACCAAGGGAACTAAGGCTCGTTACCAGGTCAAGGCAGGCTTTGAGGGTGGCCAGATGCCCCTTCACATGCGCCTACCAAAGCTCAAGGGCTTCACGAGCCCGAACACGAAGGTGTATCAGGTTGTCAACGTCTCGGCCATTGAGAAACTGTTTCCCAAAGGCGGCACCATTGGCGTCGCTGATCTCGTAGCAGCGGGCGCTGTCCGCAAGGGCGAACTGGTCAAAGTACTGGGTTTGGGAGATATTTCGGTCAAGGTTAATGTGACCGCGGATAAATTCTCAGGTTCAGCTCGTGACAAGATCGTGGCTGCGGGTGGGTCAGTAACCGAAATCTAAGCACTCAACTTTAAGTTTAAGCAGGAGGTCAAGTGCACATCAGTGCGTTCAGGGATGCCCTGCGGACACCGGATCTTCGTAAGAAGATCTTGTTTACCCTTGGCTTGCTAGCGATTTACCGTTTGGGTTCTGTACTGCCTACCCCAGGTGTTGACTACTCAGCAATCCAACGGTGTATTGACGTTGTGCAAGATAACTCTGTTTATGCTCTGATCAACCTCTTTAGCGGTGGCGCACTTCTGCAACTTTCAGTCTTTGCCTTGGGAATCATGCCCTACATCACGGCTAGCATTATTTTGCAGTTGCTCACGGTTGTGATTCCCCGTTTGGAAACTCTCAAGGCAGACGGCAACGCAGGACAAGCCAAGATCACCCAATACACGAGGTTCGTGACAATTGGTTTGGCAATTTTGCAGTCAACTGCGATTCTCTCACTTGCTCGATCACCCGGGGCACTGTTCCAGGGGTGTAATGAAGAGATCATCCCTAATCAGGCCATCTGGGTAATGATCGTCATGATCACGGTTATGACGGCTGGAACCGCGATCGTTATGTGGTTTGGTGAGCTCATCACTGAGCGTGGAGTTGGTAACGGAATGTCCGTTCTGATCTTCACCTCAATCATTGCTGTTATTCCTGCGCAGTTCGCCAATATTCTGGGCAGCCGTGGGGCTTTCACATTCGCCATCACGCTGCTGGTCGGGTTGGTTGTTATTACTTTTGTCGTCTTTGTCGAGCAAGCGCAACGCAGAATTCCCGTTCAATATGCCAAGCGAATGGTTGGGCGGCGAATGTATGGCGGTACGTCCACCTACATACCGCTGAAGGTCAACATGGCGGGTGTTATCCCGGTAATTTTCGCTTCCTCGCTGCTCTTCCTACCAACACTGTTCGTCCAGTTGACGGGCAGCCAGGCCGGCTGGGCGCAATGGTTGCAGCAGAGCTTTGGAACCGGTAGTGGAAATGTGTATCTTGGTACCTACTTTGTGTTGATTGTATTTTTCTGTTACTTCTACGTCTCGATCACTTTCAATCCGACCGAGGTCGCTGACAATATGAAACGGTACGGCGGCTTTATTCCTGGAATCCGGGCCGGACGCCCAACCGCTGAATACCTCGACTACGTACTGACCCGCCTGACAGCACCAGGCTCGCTGTACCTTGGTTTGATCGCGATTTTGCCGGTATTCGCCTTCGACTTCCTCGGTGTATCGACCCAGTTCATTTTCGGTGGCACATCGATCCTGATCATGGTGGGCGTTGGTTTGGACACGGTCAAGCAGATTCAAGCCCAATTGCAGCAGCGCAATTATGAAGGTTTCCTCAAATAAGTCAGCAAGTTCGCCAGAATATTTCTACTCCGATAGGCTTTCGTCGTATGCGCATCGTTTTCATGGGTCCTCCGGGGGCGGGTAAAGGCACCCAAGCAGCACTGCTGTCCAAGGAGCTCGGGATCCCTCATATTTCCACCGGAGATATTTTCCGGGCCAATGTCTCGGAAGGCACCCCACTGGGCAAGGAAGCGCAGTCCTATATGGATGCGGGAGAGTACGTCCCCGATGGCGTGACCAATGCGATGGTGCGAGACAGACTTACCCACGACGACGCACAATCAGGATTTATTCTCGATGGTTACCCTCGAACGGTTGAGCAGGTTTCCGAACTTGATGCAATGCTGAAATCGGCAGGAATCAAGATCGATTGCGTTATTGAATTAACGGTTGATGTTGACGTAGTTGTGTCTCGCCTCGTGAGACGTTCAGCAGAGCAAGGTCGCACCGATGACACTGAAGACGTGTTGCGTCACCGACTTGAGGTTTATGCTGAACAAACCGCACCACTCATTGAGGTGTACCAGAGTCGAAACCTACTTGCGCAAGTTGACGGCCTAGGTGAGATCGAAGCAGTAACAGCTGCAATTCTGCTTGCGATAAACGCCTAAGCAAACACATGGGATTTCGCAAAAAAGATCGGGTTCAAATCAAGACCCCCCAACAAATCGAACTGATGCGTGTTGCCGGCAAGGTAGTAGCCGATACATTGCAAACCCTGAATGTCAGTGTCACTCCAGGTATCACGACAAGGGAGCTCGATGCAATTGCCCGCGAGTGTATCTACGGCGCTGGAGCGACGCCGTCATTTCTTGGCTACTACGGATATCCTGCTGTCATTTGCACCTCGATCAATGAGGAAGTTGTGCATGGAATTCCAAGTGATCGAGTTATCAACGAAGGGGATCTAGTCTCAATTGATTGCGGCGCCATCGTGGATGGTTGGCATGGCGATGCAGCAATCAGCGTGATTGCGTCAATTAATCCGCAGCCATCAATACAAAAACTCTCTGACGTCACTCGAGCATCCCTTGCGGCTGGAATTGAGGCGGCAGTTGCGGGGAACCGCATGGGTGACATTGGCGCGGCGATTGAGGCAGTAATTCGCGGTGGCGGAAATTACGGGATCGTTGAAGATTACGTCGGCCATGGAATCGGTACCGAGATGCACATGTATCCGCCGGTACCGAACTACGGTCACGCGGGTCAGGGCTTGGAATTGAAAGTTGGCATGGTGCTAGCCCTTGAGCCTATGGTCACAATCGGGTCTCCCGAGGTAATCACTTTGGCTGACGATTGGACCGTTGTCACAACGGATGGCAACTGGGCATCGCACTGGGAACACACGGTTGCGATCACCGAATCTGGACCCCAAATCCTCACGGTCAACACCCACAACTAGATCCGTCTACTAAATCAGGTTGAACGCACCGTCCTGGCGCAGGGAAATTTCGGTGAACATTGAATCAGGTGGACGGATCGAAATGCTGCCCACGGCTATTGCTTCAAGGAATGCGGTGTAATCAGCTTTGGATTGTTGTGCGTAGCTGACAGCAAAATTGCGCATGGCCGTATCAAATGATGAGTCGGGCCCGATAAAAGTTGAAATGGTTTCCGCATCACCGGAGCGTGCATGTGCTCTTGCCAAGGCCCCTCCACAGATTTGCGCATAGTCGAGAAGCTCTTCATCGGTAAATGAATCAACGTCAGGGGACCATTTCTTGTCACGCAATTGTCGAATGTAGTAGCTCTTGCCGCCTTCTCCATCAATCCAGCCCAAGAAAGCATCCGTTGCGGCCTGAATGTTTCGCTGGCCGTCGGTCACGCGCTTGCTGTGACTTGTTGAGGTTCCGTGGGGAACCCAAGGTTCAAGCACGCTCTCGACCGCTTGTTTTACTTGGAGCACCAGCAGGTCATCTGCATCGCGACCCTGCAAAAGAACGATGTAAGCGAGCAGACCAATGCTGCCGACCCCGACAACTTTGTGACCGAAGTCAACAATGTGATATCGATCGAGCAGGATTCGGCGATCGCATAAAAGTGTTTCCTTGTATCGTTCAAATGCATTATCGATGGCTTCCTTCACGCCTTCTGCAAGTGATAGTCGAACCACGAGCGGGGGCTCGTTAACAAACTGACGTTGGCCATCTACTTCAACAGTTAATTTCGTGATGGCGGACCACTGGTCACGTTTTTCAGCGGCATTAAAGCCCTTGTTCATCTTGGCCATGCCGCTTTCAGAAAGCGCACCACTTTTTGTTACAGCCTTTAAACTTTTCGCGTCGACGCGGTAGTACCACGTGTCCACAAACGTTGACGTTGCAAATGCCGCCATCGCCATTCGATAGGCCTCAGCGCCAGCGCGGATGACTGCTTCCTGGCATTCCTCTGATCGATCCGCGCTCGCTATTGCGAAGCTGGTAACCATGCGCTGCACATCCCATTCGAACGGTCCGGGGAAAGTTTCATCAAAATCGTTGACATCAAAAATCGTTCTGCGATCAGCGGTTGCAAAGATTCCAAAGTTACCCAAATGTGCGTCACCACAAAGTTGGACGATCAAGCCTGAGTTGGGCCTTGGACCTAGGTCATTTGCCATCAGGGCGGCGGTACCGCGATAGAACGCGAAAGCGCTTTGTGACATACGGGAGTATCGAATTGGCAGAAGTGCGGGGACTCGCAGTTCACCTTGGGCAATAATTGTGGCGATGGGATCGAAACGATCTGGTGCGGGAATAAATGGACCAAGTATGGCCAAATCGCTCATGCGCTGACTCTGTCTCAGGACCTGCCCCATGTCAATTTTGAACGGTTGTTAGGTGCGTCGTTTCTCTCGTTGACGTATGTGATTTCCGACTCAAACTTTTTCTAGCAATCTCGCCGTTCCATTACCGAAAGCTGTTTTTGCAGAACCACCTGAAGCCAAATTTCACCTGGTTTGAATTGGGCACTTTGAGAACTAAAGCAGGGTAGGTGGTCAACGGAGGTTGAGTTAAGCGATCGGGTGAAGCCACATAGAGGCGTTTGGGGCAAAAATCCCAAATCGGGCTGTGATTAGGTTGGGGAGAAGTAGTTTCTTAGGGGAAGGGACCCCAACTTCATGGTAGGGAAGGGTCCTGCGTAGACTCTGACGGCTGAAGTGGTGATCATTTCTGGCTGAAACCATAGGGAAGCGGAGTACATGGCAAAAAAAGAGGGCGCGATCGAACTTGAGGGTTTGATCACTGAATCTTTGCCTAATGCAATGTTTCGGGTTGAGCTGGATAACGGGCACAAAGTGCTCGCCCACATCAGTGGCAAAATGCGGATGCACTACATCAGGATTCTGCCCGATGACCGTGTTGTGGTTGAGTTGTCGCCCTATGACCTCACCCGTGGCCGCATTGTTTACCGTTACAAGTAATAACCGTTTTTACGAGAAACTCGAGGAAGAGTAACCATGAAGGTGCAACCCAGCGTCAAAAAGATCTGCGACAAGTGCAAGGTCATCCGTCGCCACGGTCGCGTCATGGTTATTTGCGAAAACGTTCGTCACAAGCAACGCCAGGGCTAAGCACGCACGAAGCTTTACAGCTTTAAGCACTGGGGTGTAACCGGGAGAGAAAACCTGGGCACCAAGTACAGGGAGAACCCGACCCCGTATCAACAGATACGGACGATACCTTCGGCCACGGGGCCGAAGACCAGCCTTGGCGGGCTGGATTGGTCCTCCCACCACACGACCCCGTGAATTACTGAAAAGAGAGTACGCCCATGGCACGACTTATCGGTGTCGATTTGCCCCGCGAAAAGCGCATGGCAATCGCACTTACCTACGTATACGGTGTTGGCCGTTCGCAGGCTGCTAAAGCCCTCGAAGCGACCGGTATCGATCCTGAAATGAAATCAAAGGATCTCACCGACGATCAAACACTCGCATTGCGCGACTGGATCGAAGCCAATCTAAAAGTAGAAGGTGACCTGCGCCGCGAGGTTGCAGCTGATATTCGCCGTAAGGTTGAAATTGGTTGCTATCAGGGAATTCGTCACCGCAAGGGTCTTCCCGTCCGCGGGCAACGCACCCACACAAATGCGCGTACGCGTAAGGGTCCACGTAAGACAGTTGCCGGTAAAAAGAAGGTCTAAGCGAACGATCTCGCAACTAATTGCGAATCCCAAACCTCTAAAGAATAGGAATCACACATGGCCCCCAAAGGT
>CANMNM010000022.1 GCA_947499275.1 Actinomycetota bacterium
CGTCCAGATCCAAACAAGAGCGAGAGCAACAAGAATTCCAATCCCAAAATATTCCGTAGGAATTGTGTGTGCCGTGGCCGCCCCAAGCGCAGAAAACACGAATGCCACACTGGCCATGGGCAGTGCAGTTTTCCAATCCGGGCTTAAGTGTTTAACGTAAGTTCGAGCGGCCGTAGCCGTCCCGAAGATACTTGAAAACTTATTGGTGGCCAGCGCGTTAACTTCAGTTCCCGCGGGGAGTGCAATAAATAGCGCAGGCAACTGAAGCAGCCCGCCGCCGCCACTCACTGCATCAACCCAGCCAGCAGCTCCTGCAGCAATGGCCAGCAGGAGGACTGTCCACAAGGTTAGGTCGTGCATATTTGGTGCACAGCTGAGATTGCATCTTGGATTGCAATGTCAACCCGGTCACCGCTTGCGCGGTCTTTCACTTCAATGACGCCGTTTTCCAAGCCTTTCCCAACTACGACAATTGTGGGTACACCAATCAATTCGGAGTCATTGAACTTAACTCCGGGGGAAACTCCCACCCGGTCGTCAAAAATCACTCGGAGGCCCATCGAATCCCATGCTGCAGCAAACTCTTCAGCCTTGGCGCTGACTTCTTCGGACTTTCCTGCCGCAATGAGATAAATGTCTGCCGGTGCGACTTCGCGCGGCCACACCAGACCTTTGTCGTCGTGGTGTGCTTCCGCAATTACAGCAACGGCGCGTGAAACACCAATTCCATAAGAGCCCATGGTGACGGTTACGAGTTCGCCATTTTCGTCAAGAACCTTCAGACCGAGGGCTTCCGCGTACTTGCGGCCAAGTTGAAAAATATGACCTATTTCAATGCCTCGAGCCAGACTCACGGTGCCACTGCATGATGGACATGAATCACCATCAAATACTTCGGCAACATCAATTACTCCGTCGGATTCAAAGTCGCGACCAGCAACAAGGTCATATACGTGTTTGCCCTTTTCATTTGCGCCCGTGATCCAACGGGTTCCACGGACAACTCTTGGATCAGTGAGAAACTCAATTCCGCTGGCGGAGTTCTTTCCTAGAACGCCTGGTCCGATGTACCCCTTGACAAGTGCTGGGTGTCGAGCGAAATCGGCTTCCTCAAATGGGCGAGCAACTCTCGGGTATAACGCAGCCTCAAGCCTGCGGGCCTCAATCTCTCTATCGCCCGGTAGACCAATCGCCAGAGGCGTTTCGCTTTCATCCGCATTCGTCACAATCAGCAAAATATTTTTTAACGTGTCCGCATCGGTCCACTCACGATCAGATCGAACTAGATCCTCTCGCTCATTGGATAACTTCACGAGTGAATCAATCGTTGGCGTGTCAGGAGTCTTCTCTACGTGCGACACGGGTAGATCGGTATGCAAATTCACATTGGGATCAAAAATTGATTGTGAAACATGGAACGCTTCAACATTTGCTGCGAAGCCACAATCACACCGCACGTAAGTATCCTCACCGAATGCGTTGTTTGCGAGAAACTCCTCACTACGCGAGCCTCCCATCGCCCCAGCCATAGCGGAAACGATCACGTAATCGAGTTTGAGTCGATCAAAAGTTGAAATATAGGCATCACGATGCTTTTTATAGGAAATATCCAAACCTGCGTCATCAATATCAAATGAATATGAATCCTTCATAACAAACTCTCGGCCTCGCAAAATTCCCGCACGGGGTCGGGCTTCATCGCGATACTTGGTTTGAATCTGATAAATCGACAGAGGAAGATCGCGATACGACGAGTATTCACCCTTCACCATTAACGTAAAGACTTCCTCATGCGTTGGCCCCAAGAGGTAATCATTGTCTTTCCGGTCTTTAAGTCGAAATAGGTTGTCACCGTATTCCGTCCAGCGACCTGTTGTTTCATAAGCCTCGCGTGGAAGAAGGGCTGGGAAATGCACTTCCTGAAAGCCCGCTTTATTCATTTCTTGCCGGACAATTTCCTCAACGTTGCGAAAAACTTGGTAACCGAGTGGTAGCCATGAAAAAATACCTGGCGCAATCCGCCGAACATAACCGGCACGAACAAGAAGTTTGTGACTGGGGACTTCGGCGTCCGCTGGATCCTCTCGCAATGTCCGCACAAAAAGAGTTGACATACGTTGAATCACAATTACCTCAATTTCACTTGTTCAGCTGTTTCAGATCTACAACGGGAGCGTGCCTTGTCTGTAGAAGAATAGTGGCAAAAGAGGCATCTATTTCGGTGAGGCTAAAACAACACGGTTGCAAATGTTGCCACCTGCTTGAAACCCACGTGCTCATACGTCTTTCGGGCGGGAATATTGAAATCATTGACATACAGCGTCACGGTCTGTGCACATGATGCCCGAATCTCAACGATTGCGGCAGCCAGCGCGGGGCCAGCCAAACCTTGTCCCCTCACGCTGGGGTTAACCCACACGCCTTGGAGTTGTGCAATTTCATTAGTGGAAAATCCCACCTCTGTCTTGAAAAGAACGCGTCCATCTTCGATCACGGCAAATGCCATGCCCGAATCAATGACTTCGGCGATTCTTCTCCTGTACTGAAATTCTCCACCATTTGCCACCGGGGATACGCCCACCTCTTCGGTGAACATGTCAACACATGCGGGGAAAAGCAGATCCAACTCACTGGAAACTACCCTTCGCACTCGGGTGTCCAGGGCACACTCTGGATCGCTGTCAATCTGCAAAAATGGTTGGTTTTCCCTGACATCGCGGGCTTTACCCCAATAGGTTTCTATACCCTGCCACAAGTCACGAACCTGGTCTGCTTCACCAAGGATCGAAGAACTTCGCCGCCCAGCAGTAATGAGTTCAGCAGCAAACGCACTACGTGCTGATGCATCTGTATTTACCGGCATGATGTTTGCCCCCACGAACAGCATGCTCTGAATGCTTTCCCCCGTGAAAAACCCCAACAGTGACCCGCCGAGCCGCCAGTGATCTACGAGCGCAGCTTCGATCCGACTAATGACAAAACCGTTAACCGATGGATCTTTCCGCGCCAAGGCAAGGGCCTGTGGAAAATCTTCTCCAGTGATATTTCGAACTACCCCGGGATGAAACCCCACGGTCCTTTCACGTTCAGTAATGGTCATGAAAATTCACGACACCGTAACGACCGACGGTTCACCTTTAGTGTCCATTGATTCAGCTAACTTCATGGCTTCTTCGATCAAGGTTTCCACAATCTGAGACTCGGGAACAGTCTTGATCACTTCGCCTTTGACAAAAATTTGGCCTTTGCCATTACCCGAAGCCACACCGAGGTCGGCTTCGCGTGCTTCACCCGGTCCATTGACAACGCAGCCCATCACTGCAACTCGAAGCGGAACGTCAAGGCCTTCAAGACCTGCTGCCACCTGCTCAGCGAGTGTGTAGACATCGACTTGAGCCCTGCCACATGACGGACAGGAAACAATTTCTAGACCGCGCTGACGCAGATTCAAGGACTCCAAAATTCCAATGCCGACTTTGATTTCCTCAACTGGTGGGGCTGATAACGACACCCGAATGGTGTCGCCGATTCCACGGGACAGTAGTCCACCGAATGCAACCGCCGATTTGATCGTTCCTTGGAATGTAGGCCCTGCTTCTGTGACACCCAAGTGCAATGGATAGTCGCATTGTTCTGACAAGAGCATGTACGCCTTCATCATGATGACCGGATCGTGATGTTTCACCGAGATCTTGATGTCACCGAAGCCATGTTCTTCAAACAATGACGCTTCCCATAGTGCGGATTCCACGAGAGCCTCAGGCGTTGCTTTGCCATATTTCTCGAGAAGTCGCGGATCAAGTGATCCCGCGTTCACACCGATGCGAATCGGAGTCTTGGAATCCAATGCGGCTTTGGCGATTTCACCCACCTTGTCATCAAATTTCTTGATATTTCCTGGGTTGACTCGAACACCAGCACAGCCAGCATCAATTGCGGCGAAGACATACTTTGGTTGAAAATGAATATCAGCAATGACCGGAATTCCCGACTTTTTCGCTATCTGAGCCAGGGCGTCCGCATCGTCTTGACTAGGTACGGCGACCCTAACCGCCTCGCATCCGGCAGCCGTCAACTCGGCAATTTGTTGCAGAGTGCTGTCAACATCGGCCGTCAAGGTGGTGCACATTGATTGAACGCTTACGGGGGCGCCACCTCCTACGGCGAGTGGCTTCAGGTGGTGCTTGAGAATCAACTGCCGGGTCTTGCGCCTTGGTTCAACAATCATTGGTGGGGGCGCTGGAAGGCCAAGGTCAATGCTCACTCCCCCATTATCAGCCCTAATGGCTAGCCAAGCGAGATGGGCTTGACCAAATCTGCCCAGATCACGATGACCCCCATGGCGACAAGTGCGATGGCGACCACGTATGCCACGGGAAGCAAACGGGCGGTGTCAACCGGTCCGGGGTCGGGCTTGCCCCTAAATCGGGCCCATTTTCGCTTAGTTCCTTCATAGAGAGCCCCCGCAACATGTCCACCATCAAGTGGCAGAACGGGGATTAAATTGAAGAGGAAAAGAAAGAGGTTTAGCGATGCAGCAAGACCAAGAAATGTTGCAATTTTTGAGGTAATCGGGGAATCCATGCTGGCAATCTCACCACCCAGGCGACTTACGCCGACGACTGAGACGGGGCCATCTATCGCCCTCTCTTGCCCGCCAATCAACGTTTCGGTGACCAACTCGTAGAGTCGCACGGGCAACGAAATTAAGGCCTCCACCGATCGAACAGTGATGTCCCACATGAACCCCGGCACAGCCGTTATGGATTGACGCTCATATTCAAATGAAGGCCGCAAACCGAGAAAACCTACCGTTTGACTTTCACCCGTTTCCCGACCATTTTCGTCGTATACCGGACGCGTTACTTCAGCGACCGCCAAAGGAAGTGATACTTGTCCTTCCCCGCGGTTTACAACGACCGTGGTCTCAACATTTGGATTTACCAAAATCCAGTCGGTCACACTTTCCCACGTGGTAGCGCTCTGATTGCCAACCGAAACTATTTCATCATCTGCCTGTAACCCAGCCTGTGCGGCGGGGGTGGGAACGGTTCCCTCCGGGCACGCACCGGAAGGCAACGATTCACCCGTTGGTTGCAGCACCGATGGCGTACATGGCACAACGGCTGCCACTGTGAGGGAGGGCTGGGGCAGGCCAATTCCGACCAAGACGATCGTGAACAAAAAGAATGCAAGGAAAAGGTTCATGAACGGGCCACCGAGCATGATGATCACTCGCTTGCGGACAGGTAACTTATAAAACAGGCGATTCTCATCACCGGGAAGCACTTCATCAAATGAGGCTTTCCTCGCCTGCGCGACCAAAGTTGCGAACCGGCCAGTTGACATGGAGCGGGATCGTCCTTCGGGATCGTCCTTGGCTGGCGGGAGCATCCCGACCATCCTGATGTAGCCGCCCAGTGGAATTGCTTTAATCCCATAACGGGTCTCACCACGCACCGTTGACCATATTGTCGGACCAAAACCCACCATGTAGTCCGGAACACGAAGCCCGAATTTCTTGGCGGGAACAAGATGGCCAACTTCGTGTAACGCAATTGAAAGGCCAATGAGCAGTGCGAAGAGAACAATTCCGACTACCTCCAGCATGTTCACTCCCTTTCAGTACCGCTCAGTTGCCTGGTCGTTGCTCGCGTGCCCAACTATCGGCAGCTAGGACGTCTTCCAGTGTAAGTGCGTTCCCTGACACATAGAGACTTCCCCGTTCTTCGTGGCTTGATCCGGCCAAATGTGAGTGCAAGACCCGTTCAATGTGGGTAACAATTGAGGTAAAAGGGATCTCCCCGGCTAAAAACGCGGCAACCGCACTCTCATTTGCAGCATTGAAAACTGCCGGGGCGGTGCCACCCGCTTCCCCGGCAACCCTGGCGAGTGCGACAGCAGGGAAAACCACTTCGTCTAACGGCATGAACTCCCAGGTTGCGGCACTCTTCCAATCACAGGCGGGGGCTGCATCGGCGACTCGAAACAACTCGCGACCTGCGGACAAACCCCACGCAATCGGGATTCGCATATCCGGTGGACTTGCCTGGGCGATCGTTGAGCCATCTACAAACTCCACCATTGAATGGACCACGGACTGTGGGTGAACGGTGACTTCAATGTTGGTGAAAGCAATATCAAATAGCAGATGGGCCTCGATTACTTCCAAACCTTTATTCACCAAAGTTGCAGAATTAATGGTGACAAGTGGACCCATCTTCCACGTGGGGTGGGCAAGCGCATCGACAATGCTTACCTGCTCCAACTCGGATGCACTTTTCCCGCGAAATGGGCCACCGCTGGCCGTAATGATCAGTTTACGAACTTCGGATCTTTTCCCGGCAAGTAAGCACTGCGCGATCGCCGAATGTTCCGAATCAACCGGAATAATCTGCCCAGGAAAAGATATGTGTTTCACCAAGTCTCCCCCGATAATCAGAGATTCCTTATTCGCAAGCGCGAGCTTGGTACCCGCCGAGAGGGTGGCCAGCGTGGCTTTCAGCCCGGCAGCGCCTGCAATTGCATTGAGCACAATGTCCGCATCCATTCGAGCCAACTGCTCTGGGGCATCGGGACCGATAACCAATTCAGGAAGTCGGTGCTCCCCTTGAGAAAATCCACGATCCTGGGCGCCGGCAAATAAATGCATCTGGACGTCTTGGGCGCAGGTGCCTAAAGTCACCCCAATGACTTCCACATTAAATTCGAGAGCCGCTTGTGCCAGCGCTTGAGCATTCGCACCCGTTGCGCATAATCCGACGACTGTGAACTGATCCAGGTTCCGGGCAATGATCTCCAAAGCCTGCACCCCAATTGAACCGGTGCTGCCGAGAATCACGACTCGAACAGGTTCGGTGCGGGGCTGGCTCACAACAACAGTTTAGAAGGTCAGCAATCTCACGAGCACAGATTCACCCCTATGCTTGACTCAGGTGTCGATAACAACCACTCATCAGAGGAACATTCATGACAATTGCTGCCGAGCAAGTGATTAATGGGATAATTCAAGAACGCAATTTGGTCACTGAGCTTCCCGGTCCCCGTTCCCTGGCGCTTTTGGCTCGAAAAGAGAACGCGGTCTCAGCCGGTGTGGGCATTGGCCTCCCCGTTTTTATCACCAAGGCTGGTGGGGGAATTCTTATTGACGCAGACGGGAACTCGCTCATTGACATGGGTTCAGGTATCGCGGTAACCACTGTTGGTAACGCAAATCCCGAAGTGGCTGGTCGAGTCGCAGCGCAAGTTGCCAACTTCACCCACACCTGTTTCATGGTCACTCCCTATGAAGGTTACGTCGAAGTATGCGAAGTCCTCAACCGGCTCACCCCAGGAGATCATGAAAAGCGAAGTGCACTGTTTAACTCGGGAGCCGAAGCAGTTGAAAATGCGGTAAAAATTGCACGCGCTTTCACGGGTCGACAAGCTGTCGTGGTCGTTGAGCATGGGTACCACGGACGCACCAATCTCACAATGGGCATGACAGCAAAAAACATGCCGTATAAGCACTCTTTCGGCCCATTCGCCCCAGAAATTTATCGGGTGCCCGTCTCCTATCCCTTTCACGATGGTCCCCACGGTGGCGCCGAAGTTGCCGCGTGGGCCATCTCGCGCATGGAAAAAGAAATTGGCGCAACAAATATCGCCGCAATTGTCATTGAGCCAATTTTGGGTGAAGGTGGCTTTAGCGTCCCGGCACCCGGATACTTCAAAGCCATAGCTGATTACGCACATGCAAATGGAATCGTTTTCGTTGCAGACGAGATCCAGTCCGGATTCGCTCGCACAGGCGATTGGTTTGCTAGTGAATTCGAAGGTGTTGTTCCCGACTTAATCACCACTGCGAAGGGGATTGCCGGCGGAATGCCGCTCGCCGCCGTTACTGGCCGCGCCGAAATCATGGACTCGGTGCATGCAGGTGGCCTGGGTGGCACCTATGGCGGAAATCCTGTTGCCTGCGCCGCAGCACTTGGGTCCATGGCATGGATGCAAGAGCACGATGCCCGTCAAATCGCTAAAGAGATTGAAGCGGTCATGTTGTCACGACTCACCGCCATGCAAATCAATCATCCGACTATTGGCGATATTCGCGGTCGAGGCGCAATGATTGCCATTGAACTCGTTAAACCCGGAACGATAGAACCCGATGCGGCTAGAACCACCGCACTCAACAAGTACTGCCACCAACACGGGGTAGTGACGCTCACGGCGGGTACCTACGGCAACGTATTTAGATTCCTACCCCCATTAACGATTCCAATCCCGCTGCTTGAAGAGGCACTAGGAATTCTTGAAGCAGCATTTGAGGCAACGGCGTAACCGGAGACTTTACTTACTCCCCTGGAATCCGGCCTTCGAGCAATGGTTGCGAGGGATCCCATGTCGTTCCATCCTGTTGATCCTTGCGACGCCGGGCAATTGCACTGAGGGCTTCCAATACAACGCGATTACCCAAAAGTGCTGTGATATCAGCGTGGTCAAATGGAGGAGACACCTCAACAATATCCATGCCGACAATGGGGAGTTCATAACAAATCCTGCGGACTGCATCGAGTAATTCGCGTGCACTTAGACCACCAGGTTCAGGCGTACCGGTCCCCGGCGCATGTCCTGGGTCACACACATCAATATCGACACTGAGAAAAATTCCATCACAATCATCCATAGCAATTTCGCACGCCTGTGTCAGACATTCATTGAGGCCGCGAGAAACAATTTCGCTCATCTCATAGGAGCGCATTCCTTGTTCGGCCATCCAGTTGAGCGTTTCTGGCTCGGGCCAATAGCCTCGCAATCCAATTTGAATGAATCGGTCGCCGCGAACAGCACCGGATTCAATTAGCCTGCGCATCGGTTGACCGTGGCCAATGAGCGAACCGAAAGAGATGTCACCGGTATCAGCGTGTGCATCAAAATGAATTACCCCAATTCTTCCCCAACCATGTGCCCGCGCCACGCCCGTTGCATCAGGCCAAGTAATTGTGTGGTCACCGCCGAGCACAATTGGGATTGCTCCGGAACGTGCAATTTTCTCAATTTCAACTTCAAGGTCAGCACATGAACGAGCCGCGTCACCGCTATACAACTCGACATCGCCGGCATCAACAACTTTCAAATCTTTCAAGCCATCGACTCGCATTGCAAGGGAAGGCCTACTACCGTCATGCTCTAGATAACAGGCCGCCCGCAGCGCCTGCGGACCAAAGCGCGCTCCGGCCCGATAAGACGTTCCGCCGTCAAAGGGCGCACCAACTATCACGACATCGGCGTCGGCATAACTGGCGCGCTCGTCAAGATCGCACTCGGGCACACCTAAAAAGGTGTAATTGGGACCAAACTGACTGCCGTATCGTGCCATGTTCTCACCCTACTCTCAGGAATCGAAACCAAGACCTAGTGAGTCAAGCAAACGCAACCACAAATTTCGTTTTCCACTTTCTCGATCCGCTTTCTGCAATGACTTTATGGTCCACGCAATCACCCAGCGGCGAAATGGCTCTGGTGGAAAGGGGAGCGGCTTTGTCTTAACCATCTGCAAATTAGTTCTTGGCGTTACCCGCCCCTGCAAAAGGTCCAAGGACGTGAGTGCGGCAAAGCGTGACGCTCCCACTCCCAGCCCGGTGAATCCGGCAACATAAACAGTTTTTCCCCCATGCGCTTTGCCCCAGAAAGCACTAAATCGCGAGCAGGTATCAATTGCACCACCCCATCCGTGGGTGAAATTTACATCGGCGAGCTGTGGGAAAGTCTGCACAAAGTGGTCTGCTAGCCGAGCGAAGGAGTCAAGGTCAGTGTCAAACTCGGGTTTAACGCCGGCTTTACCCTGGTAGAGCGCGTCGTAGCCTCCAAATAGAATCCGACCGTCTTCGGTGATTCGGTAGTAATGAAATTGATTGCCACTGTCACCCACACCTTCGCGGCTGAGCCATCCAATGGACGCCCGTTGCTCACTGCTGAGTGGTTCGCTCACCAAAACGTAGTCATAAACCGGTACTACTAGATGCTTGATTCTTTTCAGCAAAGGAGGATAAGCATTCGTCGCCAGAACAACCAAGCGCCCTTTAACGCAATGAACACCCACGTTGATTCGAACAAAATTTCCCGAGTCTTTCAACTCACCCGCTTTGGAGTGTTCAAAAATTTCTACGCCCAAACGTTCAAGTTCGCGGGCTAACCCCCAGGCCAACCGTGCCGGGTCCACGATCGCAACATCAGGATTAAAAAGCGCTCCTTGGTAAATCGGTGAATTAACGTGAACTCGAGTTTGTTCAGCCGTCAAGTATTGCGACGCCACCCCCAATTCTTTCATTTCTGCATGAACTCGCTTCAAGTTTTGCACTTGATAATCTTCGACTGCTACGTCAATTTCACCAGAAACAAGCCAGTCGCAGTCAATGCGCAATTCACCTATTCGACTCCCAAGCTCTGCAAGGTTTTGTGATCCCAAACGGAGAAGCTCTGACATTTCACTTGGCCAACGTGAAAGGCCGTTACTGAAACCGTGCGTCAACGTAGCCGAAACAAAACCACCATTTCTACCGGTAGCTCCGCCCGCAATGCGGTCACCTTCGAGAACAACAATCTTCCAATGCGGATTCTCAATAGCCGCCTCCAAAGCCGACCACAGTCCGGTAAAACCAGCCCCAATTACGACTAGGTCGGCTTCGATATCGTGACTTACGGGCGGCTTAGCCGTGGGTCGCGCAGGGTTATCCAGCCAGAAGCTTTCATGGTGAAGTGACTTGGTCTTACTGTAAGCATTTTGTGAAGGAATAGCAGTAAACATGTGGGATCCTTACGTCGAAGTTAACGTAATGAGCCAGACCGAGCGCCTGACTTTCCCACCAATCCCCTCGCAACTCATCAATTTCAGTTTCAGATTAACTCTTAGGAAGAAAC
>CANMNM010000023.1 GCA_947499275.1 Actinomycetota bacterium
AGCCCAACCTTGTAGATCTCCTTGATGTCAGTTTGGGAAGCCATGGCCCATTGACCCATGACACCCAAAATCGCCTGAACGTTTTCCAATGCCTGGCCGAGCAGCTCGCGTTCAACTGAGAGTTGACCTGAACCTTCGTCACCCTTAACCGTTTGGGTGATTTCTTGGGCCAGGAAACTAATGGCCTTGAATTGATCCTTGACCATTTTGCGGAAGAAGAAGTCTAGACCTTGAATCGCGGTCGTTCCTTCATAGAGAGTGTCAATTTTTGCATCACGGATGTACTGCTCAAGTGGGTAGTCCTGCAGGTAGCCCGAACCACCGTAGGTCTGAAGACCGACAGCGAGCATTTCATATGACCTTTCAGAACCAACGCCCTTGACGATTGGCAGTAGCAGGTCATTGATACGAAGTGCCATGTCTACATCGATCGTGGTGTCACCTGCTTCACCCATTTCAATCAGGTCCTGCCAGTAGGCGGTGTACAGCACAAGTGCTCTCAGGCCTTCTGAGTATGACTTCTGCAACATGAGTGACCGACGAACATCAGGGTGATGCGTGATGGTTACACGCGGCGCGGTCTTGTCCGTCATTTGAGTGAGGTCAGCGCCTTGTACGCGTGTCTTCGCATATTCCAAAGCGTTGAGGTAGCCCGTTGAAAGGGTTGCAATTGCTTTCGTGCCGACCATCATGCGTGCATATTCAATGACCTTGAACATTTGAGCAATACCGTTGTGAACGTCGCCAACCAACCAGCCAACAGCAGGTTCGTTTTCACCGAAAGTCATCTCGCAGGTGGTAGAAACTTTCAGGCCCATCTTCTTTTCAACGTTGGTTGCGTAAACGCCGTTGCGTGCGCCTAGTTCACCCGTTGCTAAATCAACATGGTATTTGGGAACAACGAAGAGTGACAAACCTTTTGTTCCTGGTCCCGCACCTTCAGGGCGAGCAAGCACAAGGTGAACGATGTTGTCGGCCATGTCGTGCTCACCGCTGGTAATGAAACGCTTGACACCTTCAATGTGCCACGACCCGTCAGGCTGCTCAATTGCCTTGGTGCGGCCAACGCCAACGTCGGAGCCTGCATCAGGTTCGGTCAGGACCATTGTGGCGCCCCAACGCTTTTCAATCATGAGCTGACCCCAGCGCTTTTGATCTTCATTGCCGAGTGCATCAAGAATCGCGGCAAAGCCAGGTCCGGACATGAACAGGAAAGCACCTGGGTTTGCACCGAGTAGCAACTCCGCGGCAGCCCATCGAAGTGATGGCGGAGCACCGGAGCCACCGAGGTGCTCAGGGAGATCAAGGCGCCACCACTCAGCGTCCATGAGAGCGTTGTAACTCTTCTTGAAATCTTCTGGCATGACGACCGTTTTGGTTGCGGGGTCATATACGGGCGGGACTCGGTCCGAGGAAACAAATGATTCAGAGAGGATGCCTGTTGCAAGGCGGTTAACCTCGTCTAGGACATCACGGGCCGTATCCACATCCATGTCGGCGAAGGGGCCTTTGCCCATGCGTTCACCGGCACCGAATACCTCAAAGAGGTTGAATTCGAGGTCGCGCTGGTTGCTTTTGTAATGTGACATTGCCGCTCCTTGGTACGGGAATTCGGGCTAAGTTACCCGCCGGTAACAATAATCCACCCACATGGCAACTTTTGCAAGCAGAGATGCCGAACTGATCCGATATTTTTTCATTTTGCCCCTAAAAAGCTGCCGAACCTGACACACTCCCCCCACGTGAAAGCAGCATTTAACCCGATTTAAGCCCCGAGGAGTCCCCATGATCGTCTTTAAAAGCCTGCTACCCGAAGTTGAGATTCCTAATATCTCCATCACCGATTTCATCCTGCGCGAAGCGGATCGGGTACCCGATCGGGAGGCTTTGATTGATGGTCCAACCGGACGCAGTTACACATATGGACAACTCAAAGGGATGATCTATTCATTCGCCGGTGGTCTTGCGGCAAAGGGTTTGGGTAAAGGCGACACGATCGCATTGATGTCACCCAATATTCCTGAGTTCGCGATTGTGTTCCATGGCGCAGCTGTTGCTGGAGTTGCGGTGAGCACTATCAATCCAACGTACACAGCGGATGAAGTTAAGTTTCAACTCAATGATTCAGAATCAAAACTCCTCGTCACAATCGGTATGTTTTTAGAGACTTCGCAGTTAGCGATTCAGGGAACAGCAGTTTCCGAGATAGTAATAATTGGCGATGCTCCAGAAGGCACGACACCTTTCACATCACTATTCGGCAATCCAATCGCGCAGGTTGAGATTGATCCGAAGGAGCAGATCGTCGTTCTTCCCTACTCTTCCGGCACTACGGGTCTTCCCAAAGGTGTAATGCTCACCCACCACAACTTGGTGGCAAACTTGATGCAGGTCGAAGACGCCCTTGAAGTTGAAGACGGTGAAATAGTCCTTGCGGTTCTTCCGTTTTTCCACATTTATGGAATGCAAGTTCTCATGAATGAATTTCTTTCTCGCGGTGCAACGATTGTTACGGTGCCACGTTTTGATTTAGAACAATCACTGTCAATTATTCAAGACCGCAGAATCACTCGGTTCTTTGTCGTCCCACCGATCGTGTTGGCACTCGCTAAGCACCCACTCATTGACAAATACGACCTCAGTTCCTTGAAGCAAGTTTTCTCCGGCGCAGCACCTCTGGGTGCCGAGCTTGGCGAAGAAGCAGCCGCACGAATTGACTGCAGTGTTGTTCAAGGGTTCGGGATGACCGAACTCTCGCCGGTGAGTCACATTTCACTTGAAGGGCGTTCAAAGCCGGGCACCGTTGGCCTTACCGCACCCAACACTGAAATCAGAATTATTGACCCTGAAACGGGTGAGGACCAAGACGTGGATGGTGTTGGTGAACTGTGGATTCGTGGCCCACAGGTCATGAAGGGTTATCTGAATAATCCAAGTGCCACCGAGATCACAATTGATCCAGAGGGTTGGCTTAAGACCGGAGATATCGCATCAATTGACTCCGAGGGGTTTGTGTCAATTGTTGATCGACTCAAGGAACTCATCAAATACAAAGGTTTCCAGGTAGCGCCAGCAGAACTCGAAGCGTTCCTGCTCACACACCCGGGGATTGCTGATGCTGCCGTGATTGGTGTTCCCGACGTTGAGTCTGGCGAAATTCCACGCGCTTTCATCGTGGTGCGGCCAGGCCAGGAAGTCAGCGCCGCTGATATCACGGCGTTTATGGAAGGCCATGTGGCCAAATACAAGGTGATTCACGACATTGTGTTCATCGATGAAGTCCCCAAAAGCGCATCGGGCAAAATCCTTCGCCGCATGCTGAGGGACTAGTTCACCCCAAGCTCCACCTCAACACATATGCTTTTTAGCATGTTAGAAATTCAACGTTCACTTGTTGACGCCATCGTGGCTCACGCACGGGCTGATCACCCCGACGAAGCGTGTGGAGTAATTGCCGGACCAATCGGATCGGATCGGCCGGAGCGGTTGATCCCCATGGTTAACGCGGTGAGGTGTCCAACCCTCTACGAGTTCGACTCGATGGACCTTCTTCGCCTCTATCGAGAAATGGATGATCGGGACGAAGTACCGGTTGTGATCTACCACTCTCACCCCGCAACCCAGGCGTATCCCTCACGAACAGACATCACGCAGGCATCTGAACCCGATGCCCACTACGTCGTAGTCTCAATTCGCGAGACCGGCCCCGTCGAGGGACCATTTGAATTCCGATCCTTTCGAATTGTTGACGGTGAAGTCACCGAGGAACAGATCTCAATCCTTGAGTGAGATACTTGTGTTTTCACGTTCATCCCGCCCAGAATGAGCCCGCTCAGAATGAGAGTGCCTGATCATGACTATTGAAGTCCGCATCCCCACAATTCTTCGCCCCTACACAGCGGGTGAGAAGTTAGTGAGTGCCAAAGGTGCGACCCTCCAAGAGGTTCTCAATGACCTCGAGCTCAATTACCCAGGCATGGGTGAGCGACTTATTGATGAAAGTGGCTTACGCCGTTTCATAAATATTTATATCAACGACGAGGACGTTCGTTTTCTTGCTGGCCTACAGAGTGCTATCGGTGAAAACGACTCGATCACCATCTTGCCTGCGGTCGCCGGCGGATAGTTTTCAATGCGCTTTGATTCCTTGCTTGACTCCGTTGGGCACACTCCACTTGTCGGCTTACCTCGACTCTCCCCGTCGGCCGACGTTCGTCTCTGGGCCAAACTCGAAGATCGCAACCCAACCGGTTCGGTGAAAGACCGGGCTGCCCTGGCAATGATTCTTGACGCCGAGCGCCGTGGAGTGCTCACGCCGGGAGCAACCCTGTTGGAACCTACCTCGGGAAACACTGGAATATCTCTCGCAATGGTTGCCAAGCAGCGGGGCTACCAACTCGTGTGTGTCATGCCTGAAAACACTTCCGTTGAACGCACCCAGTTATTGGCGATCTGGGGCGCGAAAGTTATTTATTCCCCGGCAGCGGGTGGCTCCAATGAGGCGGTACGTGTTGCTAAAGGTTTAGCCGCCGAGAACCCTGATTGGGTCATGCTCTATCAATACGGTAACCCGGCTAATGCGCTTGCCCATTATGAAAATACCGGTCCCGAGTTATTGGCTGATCTTCCTTCGATCACCCACTTCGTCGCCGGCCTGGGAACAACCGGCACGTTAATGGGGGTCGGTCGATTCTTTCGAGAGAACAAACCCGATGTATCAATTGTCGCTGCCGAACCGCGCTATGGAGAACTTGTTTACGGACTTCGCAATCTTGATGAAGGGTTCATCCCCGAGCTCTATGACGAAACACTGCTGACCACTCGTTTTTCAGTGGGCCCCAGAGACGCAGTGAAACGAACACGAGAGTTACTCGAACTCGAAGGGATTTTTGCTGGGGTTTCGACCGGGGCAATACTGCACGCGGCGCTGGGTATTGCGGCCAAAGCTGTGGCAGCAAAAGAGTCCGCAGATATCGCCTTCATTGTGTGCGATGGTGGCTGGAAGTACTTATCAACCGGCGTTTATGAGGGAACTCTCGATGAAGCTGAAGACGCCATCGATGGTCAGTTATGGGCCTAACAGCCCTAATGTCCTAATAGGCATAATGTCCTAGGAGTCAGAATGTCCTGTACGACACATCCCATTTTTCTTTGGAGTCAAACGTGAGCCTACCGCCGCTTGTTGAGCCCGCTACCGAGTTAAGTGTCGACGAAGTTCGTCGCTACAGCCGCCACCTAATCATTCCCGATGTCGGCATGTCGGGACAAAAAAGACTGAAGAACGCCAAAGTGTTGTGTGTGGGCGCTGGCGGTCTGGGGAGTCCAGCACTCATGTATCTCGCAGCGGCAGGAGTCGGCACGTTAGGCATTGTCGAGTTCGACACCGTTGATGAATCAAATCTGCAGCGTCAAATTATTCATGGCCAAAAAGATATCGGCCGATCCAAAGCCGAAAGCGCCCGTGACAGTGTGTTGGAGATCAACCCTTACGTCACAGTGCAGCTACATGAGGTGCGGCTTGATTCAACAAATGTGATGGAAATCTTCGCTGACTATGACCTAATCGTTGACGGAACAGACAACTTCGCGACTCGATATCTCGTTAACGATGCATGCGTGTTGCTAAAGAAGCCATACGTGTGGGGTTCGATTTACCGTTTTGACGGCCAAGCAAGTGTGTTTTGGGCGGAACACGGACCTTGTTACCGGTGCCTTTACCCCGAGCCCCCACCCCCCGGGATGGTGCCCAGTTGCGCTGAGGGTGGCGTCCTTGGAGTGCTGTGTGCCTCGATCGGTTCCATCCAGGTTACCGAGGCGATCAAGTTGCTTGCCGGTATTGGTGACCCGTTAGTTGGTCGGTTAATGGTCTATGACGCATTAGAGATGACCTATCGTCAGGTCAAAATTCATAAGGACCCCAATTGCGCGGTGTGCGGCGTGAATCCCACCGTCACTGAATTGATTGACTACGAAGCTTTCTGTGGATCAATCTCCGACTCGGCCGCTGAAGCAGCAAAGGACTCGACAATCTCAGTTCGGGATCTGAAGTCCATGCTTGACGCGAGGGATCGCGGCGAAGACGACTTCATCCTTATTGACGTGCGGGAACCCGGTGAATTTGAGATCGTTGCAATTCCGGGAGCAATCCTGATCCCCAAGGGCGAATTCCTCGATGGATCAGCCCTTTCCGGCCTGCCCACCGACAAGCGAATCGTGCTGCACTGCAAAGTGGGCGGGAGATCTGCCGAAGTATTGGCAGTTGTCAAAGGCGCTGGTTTTAGTGACGCCGTCCACGTTGGTGGCGGGGTGCTCGCCTGGGTGACTCAGATTGAGCCGGAAAAGCCCACCTACTGACCCATTCCAGTCTATTCAGTACCCAATGAAAATGAATTAGGACACGGTGAAAATTCGGGTCGGGGCCGCGCAGACCAGGCCGAGACGCCAGAATGAGACCATGTCCGCGTCGCCAACCTCCCCTGACGCCGGCGAGTGGATGTCCTCGAAGACCCCGATTGCCCCACCAAGTTCACTGGATCCAAAACCACGGTTCCTGTCCTACGCAGCCTTGGTCACCGGCGTTTGGTCGGGCCTGCTGTCTCTCATTGTTTTTGCAATAGCGCGACTCTTCGGGGTCCCCATGGATGTGGTGCTCGAGGGAACAACCATTCCCGTTTATTGGTTCGCCGTTTTGCTGGTACCAATCGCAGCGGCCCAGGTCGGTGCCATGGCCTCACTGCTTGCGCGTGGAATTTCCCATGCACAGAGAATTGTTTTTTGGGTAGGGACCGTAGTTGCAATAGCTTCAATTGCGGCGCCTTTCCTAACGGCAACTTTGGTTTCCACTGCAATAGTTTTGGCGATCATGCATGCAATCACATGGGGATTGGTAGTGCCACAGATTGCCCGCATTATTGGTGACACCGAACCCAATGCGCACGTAGATCGAGTTCTTCTGTGACGGAGAGAAACGCCAAGGGTAGGTCGCTGCCCGTTGCAATGATTGTTGCGATGCGCCCACGTCAATGGGCGAAAAACGTTTTAGTTTTTGCCGCGCCTCTCGCGGCCGGTCAACTTTTTGAAGTAGATATTTTCTGGCCCAGTGTCGGCGCTTTTGTCATGTTCTGTTTGATTTCAAGTGCCACCTACTTAATAAACGATGCCAAAGACCGAGAAAGTGACCGCGAGCATCCATCGAAATACAAGCGACCAATTGCGGCTGGGGAAATCTCTGTCCCCTTGGCAATTTCATTCGCCGCGGTGCTTGCAGTTATTTCACTCGTCGGCTCGTTTCTTATTGCACCTGCCTTGGCGGGAGTGGTGCTCGCATATGCAGTATTTACTCTCAGTTATTCACTGCTGCTCAAACACGAGCCGGTTATTGAACTAGTACTACTTTCCATGGGGTTTTTACTTCGGGCAGTTGCCGGTGGTGCGGCATCTGGTCTCCCCATCTCTCAATGGTTCTTAATTGTCGCTGGCTTCGGTTCGCTATTTATGGCAGCTGGCAAGCGTTACAGCGAACTAAAGCGTGAAGAGACCACCGGTCCCCAAATACAAAATCGACGTAAGTCACTCGATGGTTACTCACTGGGTTACCTGCGCTTTGTGTGGGGAACCGCTGCTGCGGTCACAATCATGGGTTACGCACTATGGTCATTTGACGTGGCTCTCACGCCGTCGTCTTTGCCGTGGGCGCAGTGGAGCCTGCTCCCATTCGTGATGGCAATTTTGCGGTACGGAATTGTGATTGACCGCGGTGACGCCGAAGCGCCCGAGGATGCCGTGATCGCAGATAAAGGACTACAAGTATTGGGTGCCGTGTGGCTCATCCTTTTCGCTTTGGGAGCACTGGGCGCATGAGTGAGGCGGTTGCAACACAACTTTCTGGCTGGGGCCGCACCATGCCCACCGTTGCCCAACTCGTAGAGGCCAATTCATCAAGTCAAATAGCTGACTTGATCACGCAATCAAGTTCACGGGGTGTTCTGGCCCGAGGCCTGGGCCGCTCCTACGGTGATGCGGCACAGTCGGGTGGTGCAACCGTGATCGACATGACCACCATGACCGATTTCATTCTCAATCCAGACAGCATGAGTGTCACAGCTGATGCCGGTGCGAGTATCGACAGCATCTTGCGAGAGATTGTTCCCCGAGGTTTTTTTGTTCCCGTGTCTGCCGGTACCCGAATCATTACCGTCGGTGGTGCAATTGCTGCTGACATCCACGGAAAGAATCATCACCGTGATGGAAGTTTCGGTGCACACGTCACTGAAATGGTGGTCATTGACGGCCTTGGTGAGCAACACACGTTGACTCCGAAAGACTCAAAGTTTTGGGCAACCATCGGTGGCATGGGCTTGACGGGAATTATTACAAGAGCAACTTTTACCGTTATTCCGATTCAAAGTTCCTATATTTCCGTGGACACTGAACGGGCGAAGACCCTGGACTCGGTCATGTCTTCAATGATGGAACGTGACCACGAATACCGCTACACGGTTGCCTGGATCGATAGTGTTTCATCTTCTGGCCGTGGCGTGATTACCCGTGGAGACCACGCATCAATCGCGCAGTGCAATTCCGAGGGGATCAAAGACCCAGAAAGTTACGATCCCAAAAATATTGCAACAGCACCCGGACTGGTCCCACGTGGGCTTCTTAATAAATTAAGTGTGCGGGCATTCAATGAAGGTTGGTATCGAAAGCACCCACGCTCACGCAGCGGTGAGCTCCAACGAATAGGTGCGTTCTTTCACCCGCTCGATGGTGTTCAAGACTGGAATCGGATTTATGGACCCCGTGGCTTCCTGCAATATCAATTCCACGTACCCGACACTGCCAGTGACCTCGTTGGAGTTGCACTGAGTAAATTGCGTGAGATCGGAGCACCCAGTTTCCTCACCGTTCTAAAGCGTTTTGGTCCGGGGAATCAGGGCCCACTGTCATTCCCGCAATCAGGTTGGACTTTGGCAGCAGATCTGCCCGCTGGTATTTCTGACCTTGGTCGAACACTTGACGAACTTGATGACCGCGTTAGTGCCGTAGGTGGGCGACTTTATTTGGCAAAAGATTCACGTCAATCTCCGGCAAATTTTGCCCGGACCTACCCGCGCCTTGATGAATGGCGTGGGATCCGTGACACCATGGACCCCAACCACGTTTTTGCTTCTGATTTATCTCGTCGACTTGAAATCTGAAAGGAAATTGACATGCTCGATGCACTGGGTGAACCACAGTCCGTTCTCGTCTTGGGTGGAACGAGCGAAATCGCACTGGCAACTATCAAAGAGATGCCCAGGCACCGACTACGCAGAGTTCTCTTAGCAGGTCGTCCTTCAGAATCACTTGATGCGGCAGTTGCGCAACTCAAAGCCCGCAACATTGCTGGTGTTGAGTCAATTGAATTCGACGCAAAAAACACAGACACCCATGGCGCGATCATTGACGCAGCCTTTGACGCCTCTGACATTGATGTAGTGATTTTGGCATTCGGTGTTCTCGGCGACCAAATGACCGCGGAGGAAGATCCCAGTCATGCCGTTGAAATAGCGACAGTGAACTACACCGGTTCGGTCAGTGCCGGGTTACACATTGCGCGGAGATTAAAAAACCAAGGCCACGGAACACTAGTTGTCCTCTCCAGTGTCGCTGGGGACCGAGCACGCCGTTCCAACTTTGTTTACGGGTCAACAAAAGCAGGACTGGACGCATTTGCCCAAGGCCTTGATGCTGCACTAGAAAAAACTGGCGCCCACGTACTCATTGTCCGACCAGGTTTTGTTCGAACCCGTATGACAAGTCATCTCCCGGAAGCACCAATGACAACGAACCCAGAAGATGTTGCGAAAATAATTGTGTCAGCACTGAAAAAGGGCAAGAGCACCGTCTATGCACCCGGACCATTGCGCTTTGTCATGGCTGGACTAAAGACTCTGCCCAAGCCGCTATTTCGTAAACTGCCCAGCTAATTGAGCTAATTGAGCTAATTAAGGTCGTATACCGGCCCAAGGGTTTGTCCACCGTCAACGACAAACTCTGATCCGGTTGAGTAGGTCGCTTCGCTCACCAAGTACAGCATCAACTTTGCCACTTCTTCGCTATGGCCAATTCTTGGGATCGCTTGACGCTTAAAGCTAATTGACAGCCCCGAGGACATATCGGTTTCAATGATTCCGGGGTGGATTGATACAACTCGAATATTGAACCGGCCCAAGTCGAGTGCGGCAGACTTTGTTAGTCCGCGCACCCCCCATTTGCTGGCAACATATGCGGACATGTCGCCGTAACCGACGAGACCGGCAGTGGAAGAAATATTGACCACCACTGCTGAACCGGCTTTTTTCATCGACTCAACGCAATGGCGAATTCCAAGGAAAGTCCCGGTGAGATTGATCCCAATGATCCGGTTCCATTCATCAAGTTCGGTAGTGTCAACTCGACCAAGACCAACAACTCCGGCGTTATTAATCAAAATGTCAATGGGACCGAATTCTTTTTCGGTTGCCGCCACGGCGGCAATCCAGTCACTCTCACTTGTGACGTCGAGGTGTAGGTAGCTCCCCCCAATTTCTTGGGCAAGGGCAGCGCCCTGTTCATCCAGCACATCACAGACAACCACGAAGGCGCCTTCAGCAGCTAAAGCACTGCAATGACTGGCGCCCATTCCTTTGGCGCCACCGGTGACTAATGCAACCTTGCCATCAAGTTTTCCCATGCGAGAACCTTAGGTGCAAAACTACTTTTTGGTGAGGACTCCATTGAGTTCCTCGGGGGTGAAGGGACCGTAGCCACCTTCGCCGGTCGTGAAATGGAAAAGTGCAACGGAGAAAATAGATTGCAATGCAGAACTGAGTAGCGCTGAAATCATGATCAACACA
>CANMNM010000024.1 GCA_947499275.1 Actinomycetota bacterium
CTGCGATGGCCTCCCAAATATTTCCTTCATCGAGTTCAGCGTCACCGAGCAGGGCGATATAGCGGGAGGCTGCGCGGTCACCAAAATGGGCATCGACGTAACGTCTTGTCGTGGCTGCAAAAAGTGGTGCCGCAACTCCGAGACCGACGGAGCCGGTGGAGAAATCAACCTCGTCGGGATCTTTGGTGCGCGATGGATAGGACTGCAGGCCACCCTTAGCGCGCAATGTTGTCAAATATGAACGATCGAGATTGCCCAATAAATACTGAATTGAATGGAAAGCGGGAGAAGCGTGCGGCTTTACCGATACGCGGTCTTCCGAATTGAGATAGTGGAAGTAGAGCGCGGTCAGCGCACTTACCAGTGACGCACTTGATGCCTGGTGGCCGCCAACCTTGATGCCATCAATATTGGGGCGTTCCCTATTTGCGTGATCAATCATTCGCACGGCAAGCCACAGCACGCGATTCTGAACTTCTTCCAGGACTTCTAACTCCTGTAAAGATTCATCTTTCATCGTCACACCTCTCAATCCATCAGTTTTTTACTTTAACGCGCTGCTTGACCAAGTTCGAGAACTCGTCGAGCTGATCGCGCGCTTGCTTCGTCAATCATTCGTCCATTCGCATCTAGGGCTACCCCAGATCCTTCACGAATTGCTGTGTTCATGCGATCGAGGAGATCTTGGGCGACACTTAACTGCTCAGGTGTCGGCGTGAACATTTCGTTCACGATCGCAACCTGATCTGGATGAATGCAGGCTCTTCCGACAAATCCCTGGCCGATAACCGTTTGCGTTGAACTGCGGAAGGAATCAAGATCACGGAACTCGGTCGACACCGGTCCAATGGGAGACAAAATCCCTGCCGCAATACTCTCAACCACGATCCGACTCCGTATCGGAGCCAAATGCAGATCCACGTCACCACTCAAACCAAGGTCTGCCGCAAGATCCACCTCCCCCACCTGAAGTTGCACCACTCGTTGGGCAGACACGATAGAACTTAGTCGTGTCAGCCCAACCGCGGATTCAATTAACGGGATTACCGGCCATTGACCCTCTACCAAGCCATGTTCTTTCTCGGCGGCCAAGAGGACCTTATTAATCGGAGTCAACTCAGATGGATCATCGACCTTGGGTACGCAAATCCCGGTCAATCCAGGAAGTGCCACGGCTGCAGTGTCCTCCACTCCCATGGCACCTTGATTAACCCGAACCCATACCTGCGACCGGCCATGATCACCGTTTCGTACCCAGTCGGCTACGAGTGACCGCGCTTCAACCTTTCGATCGAGTGAAACGGCATCCTCGAGATCGAGGACGAGCGCATCTGCACCCTTTGCAACCGCTTTGTCGAATCGCTCTGGCCGGTCACCCGGTACATATAGCCAACTGCGCACAATCACTTAACTGAAGTCTTTCCAGCAATTAGAGACTTAGCGATGATCGTCTTCATGATGTCGTTAGTTCCCTCGCCGATGCTCATCAAAATCGCATCACGGTAGAGACGCTCAACTACGTATTCGGTTGAGTAGCCATAGCCACCATGAACACGCATGGCTTCCATCGATGCTGAAATTGCTGCTTCTGAGGCGAAGTACTTGGCCATACCGGCTTCCATGTCGACGCTCTCGCCATCGTCTGCCTTTGACGCTGCCCAATAGGTGAGGAGTCGCGCGGCTTGAAGGTTGGTAGCAATATCCGCCAACTTCAACTGGATTGCCTGGAAATCTGAAATCGGTTGACCGAATGCTTCCCGCTGCTTTGAGTAAGACAATGCTGCATCCCACGCAGCCTGAGCGATACCCACGCTGCGTGCGGCTATGTTCAATCGGCCGATCTCGAGCCCGGAGAGAACCTGCTGCATTCCACGGCCTTCAACACCACCGAGTAATGCCGAAACCGGCACTCGGACATTGTCGAGAATTACTTCGCAGGACTCGGTTCCCTTGTAACCAAGTTTTCCAATGTCTTTACTGACCGAGAATCCTTCGGATGTTGCATCAACAAGCATCACGCTCATGCCTTTATGTCGCGGCTCAGCAGTTGGATCGGTTTTGACCAACACGGGCAGAACATTGGCGTGACGGGCGTTAGTAATCCATGTCTTTGTGCCGTTAATGACGTAATGGTCACCATCAAGACGTGCTGTTGTCGCGATGCCCTGCAGGTCAGTTCCTGCACCCGGCTCAGTAAGTCCAATTCCGGTGCGCCATTCGCCCGTTGCCAATTTCGGCAGGATCGAGCTCTTCTGCTCTTCGGTACCGTGATGGGCAATCATCCAAGCCGAGAGCCCATGGCTTCCCAAGATTCCAGCGATACCCATCCAGCCCCTGGCAATTTCTTCGTACACCAGGCAGAAAGACACCATGTCCAAGTTCAAGCCACCATATTCTTCAGGAATAGTGATACCAAAGAGACCCATGGCTTTCATGTGGTCAACAATTTCAGTTGGGTAACGCCCCGAATGCTCCCACTCAATTGCTACCGGCATGATCTCTTTGTCTACGAAGGATCGAAGTGCCTTTTGAAAAGCTCTTTGTTCCTCATTCAATCCGAAATCCATTACTGATCTCCTTTTACTTGTTGTTGATTACCTTTTATTCGTGTGTTAGTTGAAAAACTGGAAGTTGATGTCCGTCACTCAGAGATTCCCAAGAAAGGCTCACGGGTAAGTCACAGGCAAGTTCAGATTCATCTGCCCCAACTATGCGTGTCAACATCGTGGGGCCCTCCGATAGTCGAACTCGGGCAATGACATATGGGGCTGTGAAGGCCGGGCTAGGTGCTCGATATACGACGGTAAAACTGTCGATAACGCCGTGGCCAGCAGACTCCACCCAGTGGAGTTGGCTGCCTGCACATTGAGTGCAGACCGCCCGCGGGTAGTGCTGGACGTGTTGGCACTCGAGGCACGTTTGTAACAGAAGTTTGCCCTCTTTCGTTGCTTCCCACCATGGGGTGGTGACGTCATCGGGAATTGGTAACACGTGTTCGCTCACCGGTCCACCCCTAACAAGACTGTCGCGTGGGTCGAGAGAATTCCACCGGTCCCGTGGGCCAGCGCTACCTCAGCATTACTCACTTGACGAGCACCTGCTTCACCACGCAATTGACGCACTGCTTCGACGAGTAACAAAACACCGTATTGACCTGGGTGACAGTAGGAAAGTCCACCACCACTCGTATTCAGGGGAAAATCTCCACCTGGTCGAACTCGATCCGATGCAACGAGTGATGCTGCTTCACCTGGTCCACAAAAACCAAGTGCCTCCAAACTGAGAAGCACCGTAATTGTGAAAGAGTCGTAGAGCGCGACAACGTCGACGTCGGAAGGACTTAAACCCGCACGCGAAAATGCGGCTTTGCCACTGGCGACCGCACCGGTTGGCAGAAGTGGCACTTGGCTCATCGAGGTATTGGTGGTCGATTCTCCGTAACCAAGTATTTGAACGGGCGGTTTCGCTAAATCTCGGGCTCGCTCCAATGAAGTCACCACGACCGCGCCACCGCCATCGGTCACCAAGCAACAGTCTGCGGTTGTCAATGGTGACGACATCATGGGGGCCGCAAGTACTTCATCCACCGTCAAAGGCCCGGCGTCGTATCGAAACGCTTTCGGGTTGAGCAATGCCCATTCCCGAGCGAGAACCGCGACCTGGGCCAGATCAGCACGGGTGGCTCCATATTCATGCATGTATCGCTGGGCCGCCATGGCGTAGTAGGACAGTGGGAACAGCGGACCGTATGGGCTTTCGAATTGCGCTTCCGGTGTGTGGGTTTCCACAACTCCCCCGAGCGAACGAGAGCGCGCTGATCGTTGATTCGATGCAAAGGAGATCACAATGGTTGAGGCTTGGCCTGATGCAATTGCCTGAGAAGCTCGGGCAATATACATCTCGTAGGCACTGCCGCCTGCAAAAGTTGAATCGCACCAACTAGGTTGGATACCCAAATAGTCAGCGACCTGAGTTGCTGAAAACCGCGAAACCCCACTGGTTGCAAGGCCGTCGACGTCGGATAAAGACAATCCAGCATCGGCCAAGGCTCGGGTGATTGCCTGTGACTGCAGTGTCAGTATCGATGCGTTAGTAACTCCAAGGTCGGACTCTGCGGCGCCGACGATAGCCGTGGTTGCACTCACGAAAGTTTCACCTCCGCGTGACCACTTGCTGCAGTCCCCACGACTTCTCCTTCAGAATCAAGGATATGCACGGTAAGATCGCACTTCAGTACTTCTGACTCGACAGAAACTGTGACGCCATCACAGCGGACAGTGGTTCCTGCCTCTACCGGTGTTAAGAATCGGATACCCAGTTTCGTGAGCCGAGCGTCTGGTCCGACCCAGTCTTGTACGCATTGGGCCATCAGGGCGCCAAGCATCTGTCCGTCAACGATGGGTGCACTGAATCCAGTACTACGGATGTATTCCATGTCGTAATGCAATCGGTGCCAGTCCCATGTGGCCCCTGCATAAGCGACCATGTCGGTAACGTCGATCTGTCGCTCTAGTGGTGGAATTGGAGTTCCCACATTCAGTGAAGTCATGATGGTCTCCCTCGCCACTGGTAGATCAACGTCTCAACATTGGTAACCAGCAGCTCAGCATTTTGATTTGCGTATTCCGCGATCGAAGTCACAATCACCATCGGTGTTCCCTTGGATGATGTTCGCTCAACCATGTCATCAATTCGCCAGGTGACGGTGAGAATGTCCTCGGGACACACTGCTTTATGAAAACTGTATTCATTTCCACCGCGCAGCAACCGAGTTCCGGGGATCTCAAGGTCCCAACCGTGCCCTGCATATCCCGTCGATTCCTTCGGCAAATTTGCGTATTGATTCGTTTCGCATACGAGTGTTGGTGGGGCAATAACTCCGTCGTAGCCGTGCTCTCGAGCAAATTGATCGTCCAGATACAGCGGATTGTTATCACCGATCGCTAAAGCGAAATACCGAAATGCCGCTTTCCCTATAGGTTCGGGCGCGACATAGACCCTTGTCTCGCCAATGCGGGCGCGCAGTTCGCCTGTCAGGATTGTCTCGGTCATATAAATATCGCCAGTGGATCGACTTCAATCAGGAATTCGGGACGTAATAGTCCTGAGCAAATGGCACCGGTCGATGCTGGCCACGGTTCACGAAGGGCGTCCTTACGAACTTCGGCAACGCGACGGTAATCCGACAATCCTTCCTTGCAGACATACTCGATTGTCTTGATCAGGTTTTCAGGCCCACCACCGGCAGCCTTGAGTACTTGATTTATTGATGCATAAATGTATTCGGTCTGAGCAAGTACATCGCCGGGGAACAGTGCCTCTTGAGTCTGCGGGTCAAGTGCTGCAAAACCTGACATGAACAGCACACGTCCGGCTTTCACACCTGGGTTGTAGGTAAGGGTTTCGTATCGGGACCACCCTGGATTAACGGCCACCGGCGTGTGACGTGAGGCAATAATGTCGATTGCTACGAGAACACCTGGTGCATGAAGCCGATCCACCAAAATTCCGGCAGCCCCTGGGTACACGGGGCCCAGTAACTCTTTTCGTGGGCGCCCACACTTCCGGTAGAGATCGCGGCTTTCCGTGGCGCTGTAGTCAATTGTCTTAACAACGTGGGAAAGATCAAGCCCAATTCCCTCGAGTAATTCACCCGCACGCTCGAGGCAGTATCGGTACTGACCCGCAAAATCACCCTCTGCGACTAGGCTTCCTTGGGCGTCGATGGGCAGCATGGTGGGCAAATAGATCGTGCCGTCGGCAACTTCTGTGACAACGGAACGATGTAACTTGCTATCTTGCTGAGTGATTGCCGTTTGTACTTTGTTCTTAGACGCCGTAACTTCGATTTCGATAAACGCAGCTGGTCGCAGAAGACGCTCAACCATCACGGTCACAACGGTCGGGCGGTTGTCACCAAAAATACGTTCACGAACTGCCGCTGCTTCGTCATAGTGATCGGCTCCGTGCTCAGTAACATTTTCAACAACTCGAACCACATCGCTGAAATCAAAACCAGCAGCTTGCAGGATTACCTCAATTTTGGCGTAGGCGGTTGCTGTCTGTTCCGTCATACCACCACGGACGACCATGTGTTTTGTTTCTGGGTCAAACTCTGATGCTGAGTGACCAGATAGCCATGCGGTCGTGCCATCTGTCAATCCGAGTGAAAAAGAATAGTCGGCATAGCGGAACCACGGAAAAGACTCGGGTCGGATCGCTTGTATGTTCATGCGAGTAAAGCCTCCTTAGACACAATGGATGAAGCAAGATCATGCAGCCGAGATAGATTCGGTTGATCAGCAAGATTGAGAATAATGTCCCCTAGTTCATTAACCTCCGCACGATCCCCGCAGTTTGCTCGGAATTTGGATAGCAGGTCATCATCGCTCAGTGGGTGCTGTGGGGTTCCTTGGCTTCCAGAGACGGAGCCACTCCAGACGTCAGCGTTGCGCGAATGAATTCGCACATGACCGCTAGCGTCGGCCGCGAACCCCTCGGCTGGCCCCAACGTGACATCAACAAGTTCCGCGAGTCTAATCAATTCAGGGCGCCCCAAGTTTTCTACTCGGTATGTATCAACAGTGATTTCGCCATCAATCAGTTGTGCAGCGAGGCTCCATGGAAGTGAAAACTTCGCGTCATATGGAGTTCGTGGCGAGTTCTTAGCCGCTCTGGGTTCACAAACTGTTGGAGCACTGTCAGGATGCACGACGACTTCAATTCGCACGATGTCTTCAATTGCTACGGGAGAACCCTTAGCTGCGTCAATCGTTACATGCAGCAATTGGCAGGCAGGGATTGGCTTAATGGAAATGTGATTTGTTTCCCATGACTTGCCCAAATCAGCAACAACAGATTCAGGGTCGGCGTCGCGTGCCGATAGTGCTGCATAAATCCCATACTTTCCCTCAAACACCGTATTGGGACCCTGTCCGCCGGCTGCAGCAAGTTCGGCAGCGATCACACCGTTCATGGACGCTAGCCCAGGGTGCAGGGTTTTCGTGTCCGAGCCCGTTTCAAGAAATTCCAGCAGACCGCCACTCATTGAAGCAGCGATACCAAGTCCGTTGGCTGCAATTTCTGCATCAGCACCGCGAAGTCGGTTGGTAATTAATGACGCCGCCAAAGTGCCACAGACGGAGGTCGCATGCAATCCGCGCGCGTGAAAACCGTGCGGCGAAGCCGAAGCCACGCGACAAACAGTTTCATATCCGACAACGGCAGCAGCCAGAATATCTGCTCCGGTTGCATCAACACTCTGTCCAATGGCGAAGGCTGCTGGAAGTGTCACTGCTGTTGCATGAACTAAACCCATGGAGTGGGTGTCATCGAAGTCAAGTGCATGGACCAAGACCCCGTTGGCGAGTGCTACTGCTGACACGGCAAGGAGGTCATTGCTTCCCAACATCCGCACACCTGAAGGTGAACTGAAAGTGCGCGCCACAGTGCACGCCGCATGTGCTGCATTTAGACGGTTTGCCACTATCGCTAAGCCGACACCGTCAAGAAGATGACGTGCCGCGGAGTGCCGAACAGATTCAGGAATTTCCTCAATGCTCAGATCTATCGCCCACTGCGATAGACGCTCACTGACAGTGGGTGTTGTAGTGGTCACTGCGCGCTCTCAGCCTCAAGGTTTTCAGACGAAGACTGCGCAACACTATTTACTCCAAAAGCGCCCGCACTCCCCAACTCCGCAATGTGTTCCGGTGAATAATTGAGGAGCTCATTCATGACGTATCCAAAGTCTTCATTTCGTTGTGGTGCTCGTCGATACTCTTTCGGCATTGAACCGAAATTGACGGGTGATGCCAACTGACGCACCCGCCCAAAACGATGATGATCTGTCTCAACCACTAGGCCGCGAGCGATCGTGTGTGGATCCTTTAGAGCATGATCAATGTCGTAAATCGGACCGACGGGGACGCCTGCGTTAGTAAGGGCGGTGATCCAATAGTCGCATTTTTGAGTGAGGAATATTCCTTCGAGAATCTCAATTAACTCTATTGAATTTTTCCGACGATCTTCAAAAGTTGTGAATCTTTCATCATCTGCTAACTCAGGGCGACCGATTGCCACCGCCAGGCGCTTCCAAAACTTTTCCTTTGCGCAAGCGACAACAAACCAACCATCAGCCGCTTCAAAATTTTGAAATGGTACGAGGGAAGGGTGCGCTGAATTCTTAATCCGCTCCGGCACGAAGTCTCCATTGAGATTCCACGCTCCAATATAAGTAAGCATGGTTATGGCCGAGTCGAAGAGCGAGACATCGCAGTCGCCACCAATCCCGTCACGTTTGGCCGCATGCAGACCAGATAGCAAACTAATTGCTGCTACGAATCCACCGGAGTAGTCGACCATTGACAATCCCGATTTAGTGGGTGGGCCCTCGGGATCCCCGGTGACGCTCATCCAGCCCGATACACCCTGCAAAATGTAGTCATAGCCAGGTTCTGTAGATCGAGGCCCCGTCATACCGAATCCGCTCAAACTGCAGCACACAATCGCTGGATTTAAATGTTTGAGGTCGTCGTAGCGAATACGCATTTTGGCGGGAACGTCTCCACGCAAATTGGAGTAGACGGCATCACTGTTGCGCACGAGATCTTCAAAGACAGCTCGCCCTTCGGGGCTGTACATATCCAGCGAAAGTGAGCGCTTGTTGCGATTGAAAGCTTCGAAGAAGATTGAGTCTTCACCTTCAGTCATCGGGGGTACATAGCGGCTCACATCGCCGCCAGCGGCAGGATCCTCTATTTTGATCACCTCGGCACCCAAATCGGCTAGGTGCAGGGAGCCAAATGGCCCAGCGCCGTACTGCTCGATCGCGATAATTCGCACATCGCCCAGCGGCCTCATTGGGCTCCCCAATCTTGATTTTTGCTTACGAAATGACTCCCCTAATTTAAACGTCTGAGGTATTATTCGTCAAGGGGAATTGAAAAGAAGTGTCCCCATCTCTCAATTAACCCGCAGACCCCCGTTTCGCAGGTTAGTGGGGGTGCTGAGGATATGGAGAATGTGGAGTTTTCGGAGGATACTGTGGAAATGATGGGCACTCCGTTAGTCGAATCGGAAACCACCAAGGCACTCAGACAGACGGTACGAGAAGTCTGTGCGCCATTTGGACATTCCTACTTCCTCGAGGTCTCACGAGCACATGGTCATCCCCGAAAATTGTGGTCTGCTCTCGGTGATGCTGGACTTTTAGGGGTTTGCATCCCCGAAGAATTCGGGGGCGGCGGTGCAGGAACTGCTGAATTGGTAATCGTGACCGAAGAGGTTGCCGCCTCTGGCTCACCCTTAATGCTTCTCGCCCTCTCCCCCGCCGTATGCGGGAATACTCTGGTCGCTCATGGAACCCAAGCCCAGCGAGAACGTTGGCTGCCCGGCCTAGCATCGGGAAAAGACGTACTCGCCTACGCGATTACCGAACCTGATGCGGGGTCCAATAGCCACCGAATGAGAACCACGGCAACGCGCACTGCTCAAGGCTGGTCCCTCAACGGAGCGAAAACATATATATCCCACGTTGACAACGCTCAGGGAATTCTCATCGTCGCAAAAGTGCGAGCTGAAGACTCTGTAACGGGCCGTGACGGACTGGGGTTATTCCTAATGGGCGCTGATGCACCCGGGCTGACGGCGCAAAAGATTGATGTCGAGATCACCTCACCCGAGCGTCAGTTCACACTTTTTCTCGACAATGTTGAAGTCAGCGCTGACTCAGTGGTCGGTGAACCAGGAAATGGAATTGCTGCTCTCTTCACCGGCTTAAACCCCGAACGCATTGCCAGTGCAGCACTCTTGAACGGGATAGCGCGTTACGCACTGACTAAGGGTGCGAAATATGCAAGTGAGCGTGTTGTGTGGGATGTCCCTATCGGGGCACACCAAGCTATTGCTCATCCACTCGCGCGCGCCCACGTACTTCTTGAAGCATCTCGACTACTCACCGCACGGGCAGCAGCACTTTATGACGCCGATATGGATGCGGGTGAAGCTTCCAATATTGCCAAAGTATGTGCCTCTGATGCTGCGAGTGCCGCACTTGATGCTGCAATTCAGGCACACGGTGGTAACGGGATGGCAACCGAATATGGGCTCTCCACGTTGCTCGGTTTAGTGCGCCTATTTCGAATTGCACCTGTGTCAACGGAGATGAGCCTCAATCACATAGCTCGAAAGAGCCTCGGACTACCCAAGTCATACTGATCCACATGGGGCAGCAGAAAACAACCAACAAGCAACCGGCGATGTGGCTTTCCGGTCATCACGGTCAGCGGCTTCGCACCGAAGTCACATTGAACCTACTCACAATCACGATCGACAACGCACCTGTCAATGCGCTCGACTCAATTTCCTATCAGGAATTGTACGAAATTTTTGATCAGCTCCTAACTGCTGATTTGCTCTCCGCAGTGCTCCTTCGCGCAGATAACCGGTGCTTCTGCGCTGGGCAAGATCGGCGCGAAGTGCCTGTTTCTCCCGCAGATTCCTCCTCGTATTTGAATCAAGCTGCAAGTGCACTCGCTCTAGCGACCAGGTGTCCTATTCCAGTGGTCGCTGCAGTGAAGTCTGCGGCAATAGGCGCGGGCTTAATTCTGGCTCTCGCCGCC
>CANMNM010000025.1 GCA_947499275.1 Actinomycetota bacterium
TCCTGAAGATGTAACGGGCAACTTGGCGGAGAGCTGGGAAGCCGATGCTGCAGGAACCTCATACACATTCAAACTTCGCGAGGGCGTTGTGAGCTCGTGGGGTAACCCATTGACGTCAGCTGACGTCAAGTGGTCCTTTGATCGCATGAGCGCGGGTAGCCCAATCGTTTCAGGAATTCTGATGCCGATCGCTAATATCAATCAGGAAAAGTCGATTGAAGTGATCGACGACCTCACGTTCAAGATGAACCTCACCGAGCCAAGTGCCGTTGCTATCGCAGTGCTCACGCACCCAACAATGTGCATTCTTGACGCCGTTAAGGCGCAAGCGGAAGCCACCGCGGAAGATCCATGGGCAGCTACGTGGCTTGGTACAAACACCGCCAGCTTCGGTCCATACCTCGTGGAGAGCATTGACCCAGGGCAGGAAATCCGTTACGCAGCCATGCCTGGCTACTTCGGTGATCCAGTCTTCTTCCAGAACGCAATTGTGCGGATGGTTCCTGAAGGTGCAAACCGTACCCAGCTGCTACTTGCCAGCGAAGTTGATCTCATCACAGACACTCCGTTTGACAAATTGGCACAGATTGCGGAAAGCGACAATGCAAAGGTGCTTTTGACCGCCGACGTAAACCGTCACACACTGTCACTGAACACCAAGGATCCCCAGTTGGCTGATCCACGGGTTCGTAAGGCAATCAGTTTGGCGATCAACCGTGATGCATTCCTAGACTCGATCTACGCGGGTTATGCGGATGTAGCACCAGATGGCCTGCCTTCAGCAATGAACTTCCCGGCAAGTAACCGTCCGAACTCCTATGACCCAGAGCAGGCCAAGGCACTCTTGGCTGAGGCTGGTGCTGATGGAATGACACTCCAGATCACCACGAACAATGGCCGTCCCGGTCCGTTCGCTGAAGATCTGGGACGTCTCTTGGTTGCTGACCTTCAAGCAGTTGGCATAAACGCGACCCTTAACCCGATCGCTTCTGAGGCTGACTTCGAAAAGGCCGTGGGCGAGAAGTCGCTGCAGTCATGGCTGTACACAGAGCGTCCAGCAGTGGCCGACTCAGGGTACATCTTCAACCTCTACCTTGGTTCAAAGTCCTTCCTGAACAACACAGGATTTGCTAACGATGAATTTGATGCCTACGTCAAGACAATCGTGAGCACTGACGCAGGCCCTGAGCGTGACGCTGCAATTGCAGCAGCTCAGGACATGGTGCAGGACTTGGTTCCATCGGTTTACCTCACTGAGGCATCCGATATTGCATCCTCACTAAATGACATCCAGGGTTACAACATGTACCCACATGGTGCAACAGTCATCGGTGAGCTGTCCCGAGGTTAATCAGTTGTCAATAACAACTACGTCAACTCCGCCCACCCGAAAGGGTGGGCGGAGTCGTCGTGTCAATCTCGCCGTCCTTGTTCTCAAGCGACTTGGTTTTTTTGCCGTCGCGATATTCTCCGTACTTTCAATTTCATTTCTGCTCATTGCATTAGCGCCCGGTGACCCTGCTCGGGTCATTGCCGGCAGTCTCGCAACGGCAGAGCAAATAGATGCAATCCGTGCTGACCTCGGACTCGATCAGCCAATCCTCACTCGCTATTTTGACTACATAACAGGTATTTTTACCGGCGACCTGGGCACCTCATACTTTTCACGGCAACCCGTAATCACCGAAATCGCTGACCGGCTACCGTCCACATTGGAATTGGTTCTGCTCAGTGTCGGGGTGGCAATTGTTATCGGTGTCATCCTAGGGACGATCGGTGGTTACTTCCGGGGCCGCTGGCCCGAGTCAGGTTCACGCGGAATTGCGAGCGCGCTTCAGGCGATCCCCGATTTCTTCTTCGCATTGCTTCTCATTTTGATCTTCTTTTTCTATCTTGACTGGGCGCCCGCGCCGTCAGGTCAACTTGATATTTTGATTACACCCCCCGATCAAGTAACAGGTTTCGTTCCCATCGATTCACTCATCGCCGGCGATCTAGAGGCCTTTAATAATGCCCTTGCTCATTTAGTCCTCCCGGTCTTAACTTTGGGACTTGTTTATGCGGGATATTTTGCAAAAATCACCCGATCTGCGCTCGCTGAATCTATGCAATCCCAACAAGTGCAATTCGCCCGCGCCAGCGGCCTGTCCGAATGGCGAACATTGCGTTATGGGCTGGTGCAAATTCGGTCAAGTATTTTGACATATGCGGGAATTATTTTCGCGTCATTGTTTGGCGGCGCAGCAGTTGTTGAAACGATTTTCAGTTGGAACGGTATGGGGCAGTGGGCCCTTGATGGAATTCTGCGACTTGATATTCCCGTGATCCAGGGCTTCGTCCTCGTAGCAGGAATAATCACCCTTTTGATTTACACACTCTTAGACATAGTTGTTGCTTGGCTTGACCCAAGGATCAGTTATGGCAACTAATACCGAGAAGAAGCAGAGTAATTTCCGGGATTTTTTGCAGATGCACAAGTTCGCTGCCGCGGGTGCCTTCTTCATCATCGTTCTCATCCTGGCGAGTCTTTTTGCGCCGCTCCCTTACGATCCTGAGGCACCAAACCCCGGGGTGGGTATCTCGCCACCGAGTGCAGATCATTGGTTTGGCACAGATATCACGGGTGGTGACGTTTTCTCGCGGACAATTGCGGCCGCCTGGATTGATTTGTCACTTGCACTCGCGGGAACATTTCTGTCCCTCATTATTGGTGTACCTCTGGGCCTTCTGACAAGTGTCAAGAAGCGCTGGAGTGACAACCTAGTTCGAGGAATGGATGCATTCCAAGCCTTTCCACTTCTGATCTTGGCCTTGGTGCTGGTAAGCCTTTCAGGAAACAAGTTGTACATGGTCGTCGTGGCAATCGCATTGATTAATATTCCACGTTATATGCGACTTATTAGAAGTGAAGTGCTCACCCTACGTGAAGCGAGATTCATGGAGGCCACGACCGCTGTGGGTGTGCCTTTACCGCGTGCATTGCGCAAACATGTTCTCCCGAACGTGATGGGCATGATTACGGCTCAGACCACGCTCACCATGGCCAACGCAATTGTCGTGATTGCAACCCTCTCGTTCCTCGGTATTGGTGTTGCACCACCCACACCAAGTTGGGGATCGATGATTCGAGCAGGTTCATCCAACATGATTAGCGGTGAGTGGTGGGTTGCATTTTTCCCCGGTCTCTTCGTCTTATTGTGCGTGTGGATTCTGAATCAGCTCTCTGATGCAATCTCGGACTTCAACACGAGGACAATCCGATGACCCAGACGGTAATGACGCAAACACTGTTGAGCGTTAAAGATTTATCGGTTGAGTTTGTGGGTCATAAGTCAACCGTTCATGCTGTAAATGGTGTCAATCTTCGAGTGAATGCCGGTGAGATTGTCGGTATTGTTGGCGAGTCGGGTTGTGGTAAATCAACAGCGGTGAAAGGCATCCTTGGGCTCCTGCAAGCTCCAGGAAAGGTAACCGGCGGCTCGGCGGAACTAGCTGGTCATGGTGATCTGCTATCTATTAAGAACAAGAATCTGCGAAAGGTTCGCGGCGCATCGGTCGGTTATGTTGCCCAGAATCCATTCGGCTCCCTGAACCCCATTTACTCTATTGAAGAACAGTTCCGAAACATTCTCAAGGCACATGGGCAACCTTCGGCTAAGAAAGTTGCGAGGGAACGAGCTCGCGCAATGCTTACCAGCGTTGGAATCGCGGGTCCTGATCGTGTTCTTGACGGTTACTCACATCAGCTCAGTGGCGGTATGGCCCAGCGAGTGGTTATCGCTATGGCGATGTTGCTCGAACCCGAACTGATCATTGCCGATGAACCGACAACTGGTCTTGATGTCACAGTTCAACGTCAAATACTTGATCTCATCCGAGATCGAGTTGTTGATTCGACCCGAGGCATTCTGTTGGTGACACATGACCTGGGTGTCATTGCGCAGTACTGTCACAGGGTTGTTGTTATGTACGCTGGGAAAGTCGTCGAAGCTGGTTCCGTTGAAACCGTTTTTCTGAATCCAGCTCACCCGTACACCTCCGCACTCTTGGGCGCCATTCCACGTCCCGGGCATGAATTAACCCGATTGCTCGGTTCCGTTCCTGACCTTCGGGTAGTTCCAACCGATTGTTCATTCAGACCTCGATGCAAGCATGCATTCGAGGCTTGCTCTGTGAGCCCAGACCTCCGAGAGATTGCACCAGATCACCTAGTCGCCTGTCATCTGTCTGAGAGGGTTGGTCATGGTGCTTCTTGAGCTCGAGGGCGTGTCCAAACAATTCCACGCTCGAGGTGGAAAGGGAATCGTTCGTGCGGTCAGCAACGTCACTCTAAAAATTAATGCGGGTGAAACGGTTTCATTAATCGGGGAATCAGGGTCCGGAAAATCGACCCTTGGTCGTCTCGTTCTTCGGCTTCTGGAACCAGATGAAGGTGCAGTTCGATTTGATGGAGTTGATCTCACTCAACTCAGTGTTAAAGAAATGCGTGAAATGCGATCAAAGTTACAGGTCGTTTTCCAGGAGCCATTTGAGTCCCTCAATCCACGCATGTCAATCGGCGACATAGTTGGCGAGCCATTGATAATTCATGACCGCGGCCTCAACTCAGATGCTCGCAAACAGCGGGTGCGCGAGACGCTCGAGCGGGTGGGGCTATCACCCGATTCGTCCACGAGATTGCCTGGGCAACTTTCGGGTGGTCAGCAGCAGAGAGTTGGTATTGCTCGAGCGATCATCACCAACCCGAAACTCATTGTGCTTGATGAACCAACCTCGTCGCTGGACCTCTCAGTTCGCGCCCAAATTCTTAGTTTGCTCGCAGATCTACAGCGCGAACTTGGGCTCGCTTATCTGTTCATCTCACATGATATTTCCACGGTTGAATACGTGAGCCAACGAATCGCTGTTATGTATCTTGGTGAAATACTCGAGACCGGACCAGTATCCGAAGTGATCAAGGATCCGCGCCACCCCTACACCCGTGCGTTGTTGTCCTCGAGGTTGTCGACCGACCCCAATGAGTCACTTCCGCGCCTTCGATTAATCGGTGACATCGGCAGTCCAACGGAAGTACGAGCGGTTGGGTGCGTTTTGGCGCCTCGATGCCCGATGGCTATTGATGCTTGTCGATCGCAGGCAATTCCTCTCAAAGAATTTGCACCGAATCATGAGGTTGCCTGTATACGAGCCGAAGAAACATCCGACGCATTGCTATCTAATTCCATTAGTGGTGGCGGATCAAACTAGTTGGGAGTTACGGTGTCGAATTTAACGATAACAACCGATGCGCCTTGGGTGAATGGGCTTCAAGTCCTAGAAACCATGACTCCGGCTTTCCGCGAGAATCTAGGCCCCCCCGAGGGTGTTGAAGGGTTGATGAGCAAGTACAACATACGTCAGCTCTATCAGGATCCCGTAACAACTCGGCGTATTGATCATGTTCGTGCAGATCCAGGGTATGTGGATCTCACGTGCGCCTATCACGACAGTGTCGAAGAGTGCCTCGTTATAGGAGGCGCCGTAACACTTGATGGTGAAGGTCTCATGGAACTAGGTGATTACTTTTGGCGACCACCCGGTTTTGTGCACTGTGCGTGGTCTGAAAATGGTTTTGAAGCCATACTCATGATGGAAGGTATTTCGCCCACTGACGGAAGTGGACCGGTAAGCCGTGTTGTGCATCCGCACGAAATTGCGGGAAGTAATCCCATCACCACCATCGAAGAAGATGCACTGGGTCCACGCGGTTGGGTGCGACATCAAGCGAGTGGGTTGCTTCCTTGGGCGTCACTCCCAGAAGACACGTGGTCCAATAATGATGCATTGCAAGCACGAACTTTGAGCTTCAATGTCAACACGGGTGCGGCAAGTCGAATCGTTCGTGCCCGGTCAAATACTGAATTGCCTTCAAGTGTTTCAGAACGTGAGCGTTTCATCATCGTTCTCGAGGGTTCAATGCAGGTTAGTGGTGAGGAAAACGTTCCTGCTATTGGATTAATTCATGTGCCTGCAGGTCAAGAACTGAATACGATCCGCATAGAGACCGGCACGAGATTCATGCTCAAGACAGGGCCAACCCTGTGAGCGGTGTGGCTAAAATCTGGCGCGAGTACCACGATGGTCCTTGGGGGCAAGTGCACATGCGTAGAGCCGCGCCCACAGGCAAAAAAGCTGGTGACACGACACTCGTATTACTGCACGAGTCACCATTATCGTCACGCGTATGGGATGAGATGTTGCCGTTTTCTGGTGTACACCGCGAAGTAATCGCGACCGATACTCCCGGCTACGGATTATCGGATCCTCCGGGTGAATCGGGACATGAAATCCCCGAATACGCCGCAGCAATTCTTGAAGCACTCACAAACGCCGGCGTGGGGAATATGGTTGTCGCTGGAGTTCATACGGGGGCCTCAATTGCGATTGAGATCGCCCAGCAATCTGATCGAGTCAAGGGCGTCGTGCTCAGTGGTGTCGCATTGATGACTCCTGAACAACGCGCCGACTATCTTGCCAATTGGACGCCTCCTATCGAACTCACTTCCGACGGTGCTCAATTCCAATGGGCACTGGAGCGCTATCACCGAATTTGGGGTGCCGACACTCCCGCCTGGATGTTAAACACCGCCATCGGCGACGTTCTATCAATTTCGGATCGCTACCACTGGGGTTATCAAGCGGCTTTTCGATATGACCCTGAACCAGCTTTGCGTGAGTTGAAGCAGCCGACGCTTCTTTTGGATGCTGAATTTGATCTTCTCGCTGACAATGACCCGCTGGTCCAAGCAATGGTCAGTGATTGTCGGACTCAAATAATCCCAGGATTGCGTGGGCAGATTCATATGCGCGTTCCCGAGATAACTGCAGATGCGCTTGAGGAATTTACCCGTGCTATTGAATAGTGATTTAACGAGTTCCGAGCATTTTTATACTCGCAGTGAAATGGTCGCCGTTCTCGGAGAGCATCACCCAGGTCATCGGCCAAATGACTTTCGTGCCGCTGGGGGTAGGAATTGGATCTTCGATTGTCAGTTCAACGTGCACGGTCAGCGGGGGAACGGCCATAGAGCCGAATGTCACCGTGGAAATCTCAACCAAAGCAAGGATGCCTTCGGGAAGCCCAGCCGTTTGTTCCACCAGTCCGCCAGCGAACAGCAACAGCGCCTCGCCGGGAAACGGTGGTTCGGGGTTGACATCAGAAGGCTTGAAAAGTGCATGAATGTATCCAGCGTCCTTGATCAGTTGGTCTCGATCAGAAACCGTGAGCAGTCGTTCGGGCGAGTTCAACACCACTGGCATGTGCCTGAGTCTATTGCCACAGCCCCAATTTCCAAAGAGCAGAAAGTTCAGGTGCGGGCATGACCACAGATCTCATTTTTAGGGACTTTGACGTAGTGAGAAGAGACAATGTCATCTACGCGACTATGAATCAGGTGCAACGCCTGAACAGCATCACAGAAGATTGGCTCGCAGACCTCGATTCCATCGTCGGAATGGTTGAGCAGGATCAGTCAATTAGAGCTCTCGTCATCCGCGGATCGGGTCGGGCGTTTAGCGTTGGGCTTGATCAGCATCTACTGGACAAGGCATTTGACAACAGCGAGTATTTTGAATCGGTTCTTGTGCGACTGGGTGGAATTTTGTTGCGCATTGAAGAGCTCAATGCACCTGTCATTGCCGCTGTAAACGGATTAGCTCGCGCAGGTGGTTTTGAGTTAATTCTTTCCTGCGATGTTGTCATTGTTGCCGAGAGTGCCAAGGTGGGTGATGCACATACAGTATTTGGAGTGGTTCCTGGTGGCGGATCATCTTTTCGGTTACCTAGAATCGTTGGATCCATGCGTGCCAAAGAAATCTTCTTTTCGGGAAGGTGGATGCAATCATTGGAACTTGTTCAACTTGGAATCGCACTGAAATCCGTCCCTGATGATTCACTCGATCAGGCGGTTGAAGAATGTTTAAGTTGGTTGACCGATAAATCACGTAACTGCTTAGGGACAGTTAAGCGCCAAATGTTACGAACTGCTGCAGCGCCGGCATCTGAGGCAATTGGGATTGAACGGGAGGTCTTTCTCTCGTACGTCACTCCGAAAGATTCTGATGCCCAGGAGGGGTTTGCATCATGGCGGGAAGGGCGGCCACCACGTTGGGCCACACGCGTATCAGCTTCCGGGAGTGATTCGTGAGCACATTTATTGAACGCAGTCTTCCCATAGCAGATGTCCCCCCAGTCTTGGCCCAGCATGTTCACAACCTTGAGGCAGCGGGGGTGGATACTGCATTTCATAGATATATGTCTCATTCCCACAAGGCCTGCGATTTTTACTGGGGTCGTTTTTACGCTGATTTCTTTAATCAAACGACGGTATCGCGGCGAGATATTGAAGTGATCCGATTGCGTCTTGCTGCCCGAAGCGGTTGCACTTTTTGTCGCGCTCATGACGTTACGTCTGCGTTGGCATGCGGAGTTTCGCAGACGACGATCGATGCCCTCTTCGAATCTGTGAATACACCCAGTGAAATGGCGGTGCTCGATGATCACGACAGCACTCTCGCAGAACTCGCTGACTCAATTTCTCCGTTCACACCAATTTTTCCTATGGCCGATTCCTTACGGCAAGCAATGCTAAACATGTACAGTGATGAGGAAGTAGCTGAGGTACTTATGGTCACCGGCATTCTCGCCGGAGTTGGAGCAATGTTAGTTGCTGCCGGTTTCGTTCCCTTTGAATGTGAAATCTAGACGTGCAATTGGATTCTGAATCCTTAGCGAGGCCGGCGAAGCACGGCTTCTTGAACAATTGTGGCCAGCCGTTTACCTTCGCGCGAATACATGGAGCCGGTGGCCAAGGCTCTTCCGTTACCTGTCCAAGGACATTCGTGGTCACACAAAAACCACGAGTCTGCTCGACCTGTGCCGTGAAACCAGATGGAATGATCCAGAGTGGCAGCGCGTACTCGATCCGGAAACCAACCCAAGCCGTGACGCAAAACAGCAGAATCCAGAATGGTCATATCGGATGCATACATCATGGCAGCAAGGTGAATGAGCGGGTCGTCGGTATCCAGAGGCTCAGAGCGCAGCCAGACTTGGGACTCCGAGGAGGCTTGGTTGCTGTCGGCAGCTTCCCACGGTGGGCTGGCGACATAGCGAACCTCAATAGGTCGGGGGCGCTGAAACCATTCGCTCAATCGATCCGCCCACGGCGTCATGCGATCAACAAAGGACGTAAGGGTTTCCGGATCAGCAACTGCTGGCATGACTTGGCTGTGCTCAAATCCACTTTCATTCCGTTGAAAGGAGACCGACATGGTCAGAACGATTCCAATGCTCTGCACGGCCTCAACTTCACGATTGAAAAAACTTGCACCATCGCGAGCCCGAGTGACTCGGTAGGTGATCGGTTCATCGGGGGTTGGTGCCTGAAGGAATCTGGCGTGAGAGGAGTGGGGGAGTATTCCGGATTCAACAGTCCTGCCTGCCGCTACCAGAGCCTGCCCCAACACTTGTCCCCCAAAAACTCGCTGGGCTTCGACATCTGCCTGAACTCCCTGGAATACATCAGTATCTGTTGGGATAACGTTAAGGAGCGTCTTGAGTGCGATGGTGCGACCAGTTGGCATGAATGTTCCCGCTTTGCTATTGAATCAAATGTAGGTAGTCCCGAGCCTAGTCGGCATTTACACAAGATGGAGAGAAACACATGGCTTTAAATCACGGCGGAGCACCATTGAACATGGCGAACGGTGTTCGAGAATTCGCGCATTCGATTCCCCAGCAAATAGCCGTGATTGATGGTAGCGAGACACTCACCTACGCCGAACTTGGTGAGCGCTCATCTCGCGTCGCTCAGGCATTACTCGCTGCCGGATTGAAACCTAGTGCGCGAATTGCGGTACTGATGGGTAATCGTATGGAGTATTTTGAAGTGGCAGCAGGCATTGCTAAAAGTGGCATGACCATGGTTCCACTAAATACCCGAAGTGTTGAGCGCGAGATTGAGTACATTGTGGAGCGGAGTCAATGTGAAGTACTCATTGTCGCTGAAAAATATGTCGGGCTGACGACCGAAATTCAAAAATCATTCAAGGTTGTCTGGACTCTTGATTCGAATTCAGCAGATAATCCCTATGAAGCAGTTCTTGCCGCAGTTGACGCCACTGACCCCATGGTTTATATCGACGAAAATGACACATTCATGATCATGTTCACTTCCGGAACAACGGGTAAACCAAAAGGTGTAATGCTCAGCCACCGCGCCCGTGCCTTGACTTGCTATTCCACCGCGCTCGATTACGGAATAGGTCCGGGCAGGCGCACTATGGCAGTTGCACCTATGTACCACGGTGCAGGATTTTCGTTTGCCTACACGGCGGTTTTTTGCGGCGCAACCATCTCGGTTCTACGTTCATGGGATCCGACTGAGTTTCTCGCTTTAGCGGAACGTGATCGAATACAGACTGTTTTTCTCGTTCCCACACATGCTCAAACAATGCGAGCACTGGACAAAAGCCCAAGGGAGTACGACCTCTCGCAACTCGAGACCCTCTATTTCAATGCAGCAGCATTACCGAAAGTTCTCAAGGAATGGGTAT
>CANMNM010000026.1 GCA_947499275.1 Actinomycetota bacterium
AATTGACCAAACCTTGGTTGTCGGCGAACTTGAATTTCGGCAGAAATGCTGGAGTGCGGTGGACACCCTGCGTGAAAACGGCGCGACTTTCCTCGTTTCCTCGGACGGGGCCAAGCAGTACCGCAGATTCTGCGACCGAGGCTTGTATTTCGACCAGGGCATCCTCATCGCCGATACCACGGTTCCCCAAGCACTTGCCCTCGCGCGTGAGGCTAGGCGGGAGCCCCGCGGGGAATAGGCTGACCCACGTGTCGGTTTCTCCCAGTTCAACGAAGGCCATTGCCGCAAATGGCGTCTTGCTTCACGTTGGTGTTCACAAGACGGGCACTACAGCCATTCAAGCGGCTCTAGCCGACGCCCGAGAAGATTTAGCAACCAAGAACGTCCGCTACCCGGGCAAGTTACAAGCCCAGCACCGCGCCGCGCTCGGTCTACTTGGTCGCCCTTGGGGTTGGAATAACCGTGGCGGTGGAGTCATGGATCGGGAGCATTTTGATCGTTTGGCAAAGCGCACGACCACAGCCACGGGTCGTGTTGTGATCAGTAGTGAGTTTTTCTGCGAGGCAAGTGCCGAGCAGGCGCAGGAGGCGGTTACTGCATTGGGTGAGGCAGGGGCCCGGCCCGTTCACGTTGTGGTGACCCTGCGCAATCTGGGCAAACTCCTACCTTCATCTTGGCAGCAATATTTGAAATACGGATTGACAACTTCCTATGACGCTTGGTTAACCGATGTTCTGGCGGCGCCGGGGAGTTCGAAAATGACTCCTACATTTTGGAAACGACACGATCATGGAGATGTCATCACTCGGTGGGCACGAGCCGTTGGCCCCGAAAATCTCACCGTGATGGTGTTAGAAGATGTCCCACGGGAGTACATGTTTGAAACCTTCGCACAGTTCCTCGACGTACCTTCAGAAATTTTGACCAGTCGAATGGAACTCACCAGCAATCGCTCAATGACGGCGGCTGAAGCAGAAGTGCTTGTTCGGCTTAACAGAAAAGTCAAAAAAACGATGCAATGGACGGATTACGTGACGTTAGTGCGACGCGGGGTTGCGCTCGGCATGGTCGAAGGACGAGAGCCAGAACCAGGGGAGCCAAAATTGCACACTCCTGACTGGGCACTTGATGCGGCGCACCAAGTGGGAGAAGCAAGCGTCAAGACAATTCGAGAGTCGGGTGTTCAAGTGCTAGGAAACCTTGATGCGCTGACCACCCGGATTGAGTCAACCCCGGATCCGGGCCAGGTTGAACAACTCCCCATTGATGCGGCTGTAACAGCGATTGAGTCGGTGATCAACGCATCCCGCGAGGACCCAACCTCACGCGCCTTGGCCGGCCGCCTTTACCGACAAACCAAAAAAGATGGAATTCGTTCACTATTTCGTAAAGAGTCCGAGTGAGTCGAATAATCAACACGAGCGCAGAAATATCCGCGGTGCTCGCGGAGCTCTGCACCGCTTTGGAAACACCTGACTTGGCAATCATTTTGGTGGCCCCGGATTTACTCATTGCGCCGCTTGTCTTGAGTCCGATTACGGAAAATTCACTTGCTGGAACGAGTGCCGGCGTTCGACCACAACGTGATGGAAATCTTCGGATTGCACATCACGGTGTGAGTGCGGTCCAAACTAGTTTTCACCACATCAACGCTGGCAACGCTCAGAGTATTGGTGCAATTCGGATTCATCCCCGTGATTTTCCTGTGGCGCACGGCGCTGTGAAAGAATTGGCCCAGGCAATTGAGTCGGGCGTCATAACTCCCCATGATTGTGAAGTTACCGAGTTGATTTTGGCGGCGCTGACCAGATCGCAAATACAAGTGCGCGCGGTGGAGTTAATTGATGCACCTTGGTTCAGGTCGACAGCGGACGTTGACGCAGCACAAGCGCAAATACAGGTAATGTCTGATTCCCGCATCCGTGGACTTCAAGCCAATCGTGTCGATGACGGTTTCTATTCAACCTTCATTGTTCGCAAACTTTCTAAACCACTAAGTGTCCTAGCGATCAAGCTTCGCATGTCGCCCAACTTTGTCACGGTAATTTCATTCATTGTCGGAATTGCCGCCGCATTAAGTTTTGCCCAAGGTGCCCGCTGGGCCTTGATCCTCGGTGCCCTGCTGCTCCAACTGTCACTGATACTGGACTGTGTTGACGGGGAAGTGGCTCGCGCAACCCACCGTTTCTCGGTGATTGGTGCCTGGCTTGATGCATCAACTGATCGGGTAAAGGAATATGCGGCCTACGCAGGCTTAGCCGCCGGTGCAGTAGTGACAGGTGTCCAATCTCAATTCGCCTGGGGGATCGCTTTGCTCCTGATGATCGTGCAAACAGCCCGGCATATGGGGGATTACAACTTCGCAGCAATTCAAAAAATGCGGGAGGCGGCGCTACCTCGCGTTTCCATTCTTGATCCACATGACCCTTGGGGTGAGGGTTACGCCACCTTCTCGTTGCGGGTGAATAGCCGATTAAGTTTGCGTTGGTTTAAGAAAGTAATTCACATGCCCATTGGTGAACGATGGCTTGTTATCAGCGTCGTGGCCGCCGTTTTCACTCCATTGGCCGCACTTTTAACACTACTTGTTCTCACTTCATTTGCTTGGATGTACACGATCATTGGCCGAGTGGTGCGAACTCGAAGGTGGGAAAAGATTCCCGTTGGTGTTGAACTCATTACCGCGCAACGTGATAACGGCCCGATTCTTGATTTACTTCCTGCAGTATTTCGCCGCCCGCCAGCCTCACGTTGGAACTGGGCAAATCCCATGATCAACCGCCTCATTGAAATGGGTGTTGTGGCCGTGATCGCGGCGACCTGGTTCCCGCAGTGGATCACTTTGGCGTTTGGCTATCTGTTCATCGTCGCATTTCACCATTACGACAATCTCTACCGTGCGTTAGCGGGGTCCAAAGCACCTCGTTGGATCACGTGGGGAGCGCTGGGTCGTGAAGGGCGAACAATCATTGTGGTGATTGCAGCCGGGGTAGGAATCACGGCTTTCTATGATGCGCTGAACGTCGGAGTAGCGTGGTTGTTCATGTGGTGCGTAATTATTGCTTCGGCTCAGTACTTGTCGGCGCGGAAAGTGATAATCCTGTGAAACCAGAGAAACAAACGCACCCGAGCATTGAGCAGATCAGGGAAGTCTGCCAGCCGCCATCTGTTCGTGACCGCAAGAATTCCGAGCATTGGGTTGCTGACGTTTATCTTCGTGACATCTCACCGTACTTAACGAGTCTCCTACTACGTACCTCGATCACCGCAAACGGTGTCACCTATTTAATGATCGCGACCGGTGCACTTGCCGGTGTCGCATTGCTTATTCCTGGAATGCCCGGAGCCACCTTGGCTCTGCTGCTGGGGCAAATGCAAATGCTTTGGGATTGCTCAGACGGTGAAATTGCGCGGTGGCGGGGAACCTCTTCACCCAAGGGTGTCTTCCTGGATCGTGTTGGGCACTATGTCGCTGAAGCGTGTATTCCCCTCGCACTTGGTTTACGCGCGGCCGGCTTCCCTGACTCTGGTTGGCTGGATTCACCGTGGCCATTGATCGGAGCATTACTCGCTCTGATGATTATGTTCAATAAAGCGCTTAACGACATGGTCCACGTTTCGCGCGCCTACAATAATATGCCCAAGTTGGAGGATAAAGAATCTGTTGGCGTTCCTAGCGTTTCCGGTTTACGCAAGGTTCGATCCATTGCTCGTTTTGTGCCATTTCACCGCGCTTACCATTCGGTTGAACTCACGATCTTGGCTTTCATCGCGGCAATTGGTGACCTGTTCACTGGAGATTTACAGGTAACTCGGATCCTGGTCGCTGGGCTCGCGATTCTCGGGGTATTCACAATTATTGGGCACTTCATGGCGATCATGACATCCAGCAAGTTGAAGTAATGGCGACACCTAGTAGCCCCCCGCAATTCGGCGTCGTGATCTTGACCATGGGGAAACGCCCCGTTGAGTTACACAAGGCAATCGAATCGGTCATGATGCAAAGCAATGTTGATACCGACATCGTGGTTGTGGGCAATGGCTGGGAGCCCGCTGATTTACCTGTCGGAGTGAAGGCGTTAGCGCTTGCCGAAAATGTTGGTATTCCAGCAGGACGCAATGCAGGAGTGGAACTGGTCAGTGGCGACACCCTATTTTTCCTCGACGACGACGCTGAGCTGCCCGACTCACATTTCTTGGAGCGAATGGCGGCCTTGTTGGCAGCCCGGCCCGAAATTGGACTAATCCAGCCACGGGTGGTTGATCCAACGGGCAAGGTTGCCCCTGGCCGCTGGGTTCCTCGGCTGCGAACAGGAGATGCGAGCACACCGGGGCCGGCAACCTCGCTGTGGGAAGGGGCAACGGTAATTCGACGCCCAGTTTTCGACACCTGTGGTGGTTGGCCGGAAGAATTCTTCTACGCCCACGAAGGAATTGACCTGGTGTGGCGAGTGTGGGATTCCGGTTTTATCCCGTGGTACGCCGGCGACATCGATGTGTACCACCCGGTGATTAATCCTTTACGACATGAAGAGTTTTATCGAATGAATGCACGAAACCGGGTGTGGCTTGCACGTCGCAATCTCCCCGTAGTGTTGGAGCCATTTTACGTTGGTAGTTGGGCGGGATTAACCATGCTGCGGGTCCGTGACTCCTCAGCTCGTAAAGCCTGGCTAGCGGGAATGCGTGAAGGAATGTCCGTGCGACCTAGTGGACGTCAAGCCATGAAGTGGAAAACTGTGTGGGCAATGACCAAAGCCGGTCGGCCACCCGTTATCTAATTAACTGGCGCAGTAACTTTCATCGGCGGTGTTGATATTTGCCGTTTTGTCTTTGAGCGCCTCGCTGATTTGAACGGCTTTGGTTCCGGTGAAGTCTGGACCGATCACAAGTTGGAGTGTTGATCCCGATCCTGCTAACGGTTCTAGCACCGTTGCGCTCGCGGAGTACGCCAATGTTTTAGCGGAGTTATCCCACTCAGGGTCATAGATAAGCGTTGTTGCGGCAACCGGATCACCATTTTTGACATTAACCACGATGAAACCTTGCTCGCGCAATGCCTTCTTGGCGCCCTTGCCAGCACCCTTTACGCCCGTGCCATTGATTATTTCAACGCGAATGTTTTCAGGGACCGTGCGGAGAAGTGGTTGATCATTGGCAGCTTTAGGTGGCCACGCTGTGTCATTTTTAATTGCATTGAGAAGTGCTTTAGCTTTTTTCTTGTTCATCAAAACATTTGCGCCGTCACCGGCGGGATACCAAGGCATTGTGGTGAAGGTGATGTTGGAAGGACTCAGGTCTTTCATGCTTACCGCCAGCTCACGCAGGTTATCGATATTGGCCAATTGCGGGTCTGCGGTGAGTGACTCGGTCGCAGCGTTAAGAACCCCGAGCAGTGCGGCAGGGTTGAGTAGCGTTCCGCTGGAGAGCACCTTCTTGGCCATGGATGAAAGAAAAGCCTGTTGGCGTCTTATTCGAGAGGTGTCCGAACCGTCGCCCAATGTTTTACGGGCACGAACGAAGGCAAGTGCTTCTTCACCTGAGATCGTGTGCTTTCCAGCGCTGAGCTTGAGACCACTGAGTGGATCGTTGACCGCTTCGCTGAGACAGATTTCGACCCCGCCGACTGCCTCGGTGATTGCTTTAAAGCCACCGAAGTCGACCACCATAAAATTGTCGATCTTCATTCCGGTCATATTTTCAACGGCTTTGAGGGTGCAACCGGGGCCACCTCGGGACATGGCCTCGTTGAATTTACCGGTGCCCCCATTGACGCTGTCGCCGTTCGAGTTTTTGCAGGTTGGTAGGTCAATGAGGGTGTCGCGGGGGATACTCACCGCGACTGCTTGGCTTCGATCAGCACTCACGTGCAACAGGATTGTGGTGTCCGAGCGTTCCGTTGATCCAAATTTTGCTGTGCTTCCGTAGCCTTTATTGTCCTTGCCAGCGCGGGAGTCGCTACCCATGAGCAAAACGTTAAAAGGTGCGGTTTCCCCGGTTACCTCGTCAACGACGACTGATTCGCTGCTGGTAACGGTGCTCCCGGTTTCATCAGAGACGTCAAGGGCTGTGATATTGCCTTCAAGTTGCCCAAGGACCGCGGTAACACCCGCCCCAACCGCTGTCACAGCCAAAATCGCACCTGCTGCGACTGCTAAAACAACCTTTGGCCAACGTCGGTTACTCAAGGGGATCCTTAATCTTGGGAAGCATTTTTGGTGGTTCTGCTTATTTGCGTAGCCGAACCACCCTCAATAGTAAGCGGGAAGCCTGCTATCAGTGGCTAGGACGCACCCAAAGCCCTACTTGGTTCCCCTGTGTAGCAGGCGCCTAAGCATTATGTGGGCAAGTCGTGCGGGGCGGAGTTTGGTGCAGGTGGTGGGTGTGTGTGACACTACTGAGACGTAATTCTTGGGGCCTGTGTGGCAGGTGGGACGTTTGATCACGATGCGAAAGGTGTGGGCAGTTGTTGAATTCACGGCCTGACACCGCTCGTTTTTTGGGCGCCCTGAGCGTGATCACGGTGCTCGGCGCCAGCTTGATTCTGCCCGTTTTTGGTTCACTCCCATCCGGCTCATCGTCCAATCCGAATGCCACCCAGGTGCCACCGCCATTAATTGAGCAGCACATAGAGCTTTTTGGGGTGGACGCAGCGATTGTTGCGGCATCCCAGTCAGCCCTGCAGGCCTCTTTCGCGCAAGAGTCCAATAGCGAGCACTCGGTGGATTTTCTCCCTTTAGCGCCGGTCGCGGATTCACATGAGGAGCATTCGGCCAGTGCGCATCAGGTTGATCAATTCACCGACCTGGAGCCGGTTGTGGCAACGCGCAACACGGACACGAAACCATTCACTTTGGTGGGAGTTACCTCGGCTGAGCCATTCGCCGCGGGTACCCGTGTTCTCGTTCGAGTGCAGGAAGATTCTGGCTGGAGTTCGTGGACACCACTTGAGATCTCGATGGATCAACCCGATGGTGCCGAGGCGGAAAACATTCTCTATGGAACCCAGCCCTTGCTGACCAACTCGGCAACCGGGGTGGAGGTGCGCATTGACACACCCGACGGAGTTGAGGTCGCCGAGCCGTCAATGGTCTTACTTGATTCGCCAACGATTAAAACTGATGCTGGAATTCCTGAACCCGATTTAGATTCAACGAACTCAGGGCCCGTAAGTACGGTAGCCGCGAGCACGGTAAGTGCGCCAATGCCGGCGATCATCTCGAGATCGCAGTGGGGTGCTGACGAAAGCTTGACTCGAAGTGGACCGAAAATTGCACCCACAATCAAGGCCGCGTTTATTCATCACACTGCGAGTCAAAGCACCTACACGCCAGAAGAAGCACCCGCGCAAATGCGAAATCTATACACGTATTTCACCAAGGGTTTGAAGTACTCCGACATGGCCTATAACTTCATTGTTGATCGCTTTGGTCGAATCTATGAAGGGCGTGGAGGGGGAGTAGACAAGGCAGTTGTTGGCGGTCACACGGCTGGTTTCAATGACGAAACTTTTGCAATTTCAGCCCTCGGAAACTTCCAAACATTTAAGCCCAATGACCCTGAAATGGTTGCCATGGTCGACTCGATTTCTTCCTTGCTGGCCTGGAAGTTATCGATGAATCACCGAGATCCCAATGGACAAACAACACTTGTTTCTGACTCCGACGCCGGAACCTCAAATTACAAACCTGGGGTAACCGCAACCGCATTAGTCGTTGGTGGCCACGGTGACATCGGTTCAACTTCTTGCCCGGGTAAGTTCTTGGAATCGCAATTACCGGCAATCCGCGCCGCCGCTGGAGCAAAAATGGGCGCCAGCATGATCAATCCAGCAGCCGCACCGGCCAAATGGGGTGAGGCCCAACCTGTACGCATCGCCGCTGTCACAAACGCGCCATTGCAGTGGAATTTATCCGTTCGTTCGCAATGCGGGGAAGTCGTTCGCAGCATGAGTGGTGGACAAGGTGAACTTGGAGCACTGAGTATTGATTGGGACAAGAAAAATGATGCTGGTCAGCCGGTGCCACCCGGCACCTACACGATCACAATGAATTCAACGGGCAACGGTGAGGTTCTTTATCCCTGGGTGGGTCAAGCACGGGTATTGGCAACTGCTGATTCACCAGCGGATCCATGTGCCCCACCAGCGAGTTTCACCCTGACCGGGTCGGGATATGGGCACGGGGTCGGATTATCCCAATGGGGAGCAAGAGCAATGGCCAATGCGGGGATGGACGTAACCTCGATAGTCACCTATTACTACCCGGGAACGCAAGTTGTGCCAGTGCAGGATGACATGGAGATCTCGGTCAATATCGAGTACCAAAAATCACGGATTGACATGCAAAGTGCGGCGCTGGATGCAACCGGTGGTGCACTTGAAGTCTCAGTTGGTGGTGTCGTCACTACCGGTAGCCCAGCTGATGTTTTCCAATTCCAACGTTCCGGCGGGCAGGTCAAAGTTGTTCGAATTACCGGAGGAGTCTCGAGTGAAATTGGCCAAGGCCCTTCGGCTGCTGCTCGGCCGTTGGGCGCCACCATTGTTCATGTGACTAACCAGGCCCGCCCGTTGTCACAACCGGGGAGTCGATTCCGTTACGGCTACGTCGAGGTAACGCCGATCACGGTTGGTGGCAAAGCGCAGCTCAATGCCGTCAACCGATTAAGGCTCCATGACGAGTACCTTTACGGCGTCTCAGAGGTTTCCAACTCGTGGCCTGATGCAGCACTTCAGTCACAGGTGCTTGCGGCCCGCACGTACGCACTTTCCAAGATCGACGCGGGCCTTCGCAAAAGTTGTAATTGTCACCTCGATGACGGTTTCGGGCCTTTCTCGGATCAAGCTTTTACCGGCTGGACCAAACAAGCGAGTGCACAAGGTGGCCGTTGGCTTGCAGCGGTGAACGCAACCCATGCATCACCCACGACTGGTCTTGCGATTCTCCAGGACGGTAAAGCAATTAAGGCGTTCTACTCCTCGTCAAATGGCGGTGCATCACAGGCGGTCGCCGAAGCATGGGGTGGGGCGACATTCCCTTACTTGATCTCAGTGCCGGACCCGTATTCACTGGACCCATCCAATCCTGATGCTTCGTGGACCAAGGTGATCACCCAAGCCCAAGCTGCGCAGGCTTTTGGTGTTCCCGGGGTGTGGCAACTTACGGTTACCGAGCGCACGGCCGCCGGTGCTGTTAAAAGGATTGCAGCAACATTGGCTGACGGTAGTTCCGTAACGAGAACAGGAAATGAAATGCGCAGCCTGTTCGGTCTCAAGTCAAACTTTGTGACAGCGATTGACGGTAACGCGGGTGTTCCCGTTGCCCAGCCGGTTGCGCCGGGTGTCCCTGTTGTTGTGGTTCCCCCTAGTGAACGGTCCGTTGAACTTCTCACCGGGGCAAAAGTTGATCAGCCAGCCGGGAAACCATTCGACATCAAAGCCAAAGTTGACCCGGCCCAAAAGGGATTACGCGTGTGGTTACAACAACGCGTTGGTGAAGAGTGGACAACTCTTGTGAAAAAGAAGTCCAAGGCCAAGGGCAAGGTCACGTTCACGATCAAGGATCCATGGCCACCCGCAACAACCCTTGTGTACCGGGTAGTGACAACCAAAAAGACAGTCATTGTTGGCACGAGCGCCGAACTTGCCATCGGTGTCGTGCCCAGTGTCAAACAACGAACCGTCTCCCTGTTAAGTCCGGCAGCCGTGACCAAGAAGCAGGGGAAATCCTTCACCATTAAGGCCAAGATGCGTCCGGGTAAAAAAGGTCTCACGGTATGGCACCAAGTGCTGGTGAATGGTGACCCTGAAACTGGTGAATGGCGAACTATCGGCACTAAGAAGACACAAGCCGGGGGCAAGATCACTTTCACAATAAAGAAGGCAACACCTGCTGGATCGAGCTACCTTTATCGAATAGTCGTAGTTGATGACCGCCAAGCAGCGGGCGTGAGTCCCGTCATTGCAGTAACCGTTACCTGATCCACTAGCCAAGTACGCAAGTTATCTGTTCCTGCTCAACAAGGTGCTCGTCAAGGTTGTCGCTAAGGACTATCGACCCACCAAAAACTAATGGCAGCAGGAACGGAATGAAAATAGTTGGTTCCGTGTTTCGAGTATCGATTCCGATCCGCGCACCCAGACCGACCCCTCGCTCAAGTCCCCATTGGTGCGCCGATTCAATGACGTCTTGCTGCTGCCCAAAAAATTCCGGGTACATCCAACCAT